>JALSSK010000236.1 GCA_026984335.1 Rhodothermales bacterium | reverse complement strand
CCAACGCCCGGTTCACCCCCACGGGCGTGGGGATAGGTCGCCCATCGCATCGATGCGGAGCATCCACGTCGGTTCACCCCCACGGGCGTGGGGATAGGAACTGCTCGGCCTCAGACTGAGCACCCTCGATCGGTTCACCCCCACGGGCGTGGGGATAGGGAATACCCGGCCAGTTCGTCGAGTGTGTAGACCGGTTCACCCCCACGGGCGTGGGGATAGGTCTAACGCATCATACGAAAAACGGCGATTTATCGCCACAGAGGTTCGGTTAGGGGTCACGGCTTCCGCCGAGGGTCGGGGTCGGCGACCATCACCAGCCAGATGCCTTCATTTTGCACCGGAAACCGCCCTTTCGGGTTGTGAAAACGCAGGTCGAACCCCTGTTCGTTGTTGGCGCTCCAGATCTGAAGCAGCGTTCCGCCGTCGTCGCTTGCCAGCTTCAGGCACCGTTGCCAGAGATTCTCCCGCACCAGCTTCGAGAGACGCCCGATGAAGACGCCCGCCTTCACCTCGATCATCCACCGGCTCAGGTCGCCCCGCACCGAAGGCGAGACGCGCTCGAGAATCATCACCGTCACAGGCCGTTCCCTCCCGCCGGGGGCTCCCACCACGGCGTCGGAAGCGCGGGGTCGTCGTCGGGGTCGAAGCCGTCCGGCAGTTCCTCGTTCTCGACGTCGAGCACGCGGTCGAGGTCGGGGACGACGCGCGTGAGGAAGCGGAAGTTGCGGAAGGCCTGCCGCAGCCGTTTGCGCACGGTGCGTTCGAGCTTGTTCGCTTCCAGCTTGCCGAGGTTGACCTCCGCCACCGTCGCAAAAGCCACGGGCACTGTGAGCCGGGTCTTGTACAGGTCGGCGACGTCGTAGGTGAAGGCCAGTTGCTTTCCCTGATGAATGAAGCCGAGGCCGGGGCTGTATCCGGCGGAAAGGATCGCGGCGTGGCAGATCCCGTTGAGGCAGGCATTGGCGGCGGAGAGGGCGCGGTTGAGCGGGTCGGCGGCGTTCCAGTTGCCCCGGTCGTAGTTCCGCCCGCGCCACGTGACGCCGTAGCGAGCGGCGGCCTCGGCGTAGGCGTCGCGCACGCGCCGTCCCTCGAAGCCGCGCACCTGCTCGATGGTCAGGTCCTTCGGCAGCCGGTCGCGGAAACGGAGGCGGTACATGCGCTCGACCACCTTCATGCGCGTCTCGGGGTTCGACGAGAGCGAGGCCTGCCGCATGAGCTTGTAGGCCTTGTGCGTCTCGCCGAGCCCCTGCGCATAGCAGCGCACGCCCTCTTCGCCCACCCAGAGGAGCAGGCAGCCCGCCCGCGTGAGGGTGCGCACGGCGGCGTGCGTCACGGTGACGCCCGGCCCCAGCATGAGCGTGGTCAGGTTCGCCGCCGGAAGGAGCGTGCGCCCCTGCTTGTTGACGTATTCGATGCCCAGACGGGTCTGTTCGAGCCGTCCATACTCGAAGTACAGGTACGAGATCGAATCGCGCACCTTGGGCAGATCGCGGAAGGAGTGCGGCAACATGGCCGGAACGGTCTGGTGAAACGGAACCGGCTATATCATACGAACGGGCCCCGCGCAAACCGGACATTTTCAGGTCCGGTTTGTATGCAACACGTCAAAGAACGGCAGCGCCGGCATCACCTTCCTTCAGCATCAGATGCGCCGTTTTCAGGGCGCGATGCGCTTTTCCAAAAGGGCGGCCTGATGTGCGTTCACAGCTCGAGCCCTTCCGCGTGCACGTTCGTCATGAGCGGTCGATCCCGGTCGAGGTAGGCCTCTTCCGTAACCGGCCGGAAAGAGAAGTCTTTGTCATATCGCCTGAGGAACTCGAGTTTGAGCCGCGTCAGACGTTTGAGTTCGTCGAGCGCGTTGACGGGTTCTTCGAGGACGACGAGCACGTCCACGTCGCTGTCGGCGTCGGCCTCGCCCCGCGCCTGCGAGCCGTAGAGGACGACGTGCGCGAGCCGGTCACCATAGAGCGCCTCAAGACGACGGCGAGCGACCACCAGGGCCGCGCGAACCATCGGGTCTATATGGGAAAGGCGATGCGGCGTCATGGCACTTTATACCAGGGGCCGGGCCGCCGGTTCACCGCGCCGGGGCCAGCGACAGCAGCCCGAAGCCGAACGCCTTCGCCGGGCCGATGCCTTGCCGTACGGCCCGCGCCACCCGCTCCGGGTCCGTCACCTCCAGCACGCCGTCGAACCGCACGCCGAAGTGAGGGATCTCGTGCTTCTCATAGCGCTCGGGCTTGTTCTTCCCGCGTCGCTTCGGGGCCGTATAGAAAGGGGCATCCTGCACCGCCGGCACGCGGAAGCCGTGCTGCTCGGCCTTTCGCCGGAGCCAGTCCATGTACGAGGGATAGCCTTTCGGATTCTCCCCCGGATGAATCAACGGCGTCCGGGCGCCGTGCTTCTTGCCGGGCGTCTTCTTCTTGATCGTCGGGTTGGCGACGAGACGAAAACGGAGGCGTTGTCCCGCTCGAAGCGCCGGTTCGAACGGCCTCGGACCGTCGGCGCGCAGCAGGTAGCCGTTCTCGAGCAGCGGCGACCAGTCGGGCCGGGCGTGGGTCTGCACGAGCGCCACGGGCCCGCCGGGGCCACGCTCGGGTTCGATGCGGAAAAGCAGGCGCTTTTCTCCGACGCCTTCAAGGCCGCGCATGAGCGTGCGGTGCAGCTCGTACGGCCGGGCCGCATCCCCCCGGGCGCCAGCGTTGCGGGGGTTAAGGATGAGTTTGCTCAGGTACATGATCTTTTCCAATAGTTTGTGGCGCATGGGAAAAAGCCGCCCTTCAAGCGCCGGGTTCCGTCGCGACGGTCTCCTCTGCGAGCGGGCGGGCATATCCGACGACGACGCGCCGGGGCAAAAATCGGCGGCTCCGGAACGAGACGGGATCGTCGGGCTGCATACGGATCTGCACGACCTCGACGTCCTCA
>JALSSK010000235.1 GCA_026984335.1 Rhodothermales bacterium | reverse complement strand
GTCTTCACCCGACCGGCGAGGATCTCGGGAGCGCCCGTGCACTCGGAGACGTCTCGCACGGGCAGGCCCGCGCTTCGGAGCGCCCGCGCCGTGCCGCCGGTGGAGACGAGCTCGACGCCGAGCGCGTGGAGACGTCGGGCGAAAGCTTCGAGGCCGCGCTTGTCGAATACGGACAGCAGCGCCCGCCGAACACGATAGCGGTCCTCGGGCGCGGGAAGGTCTTTTACGTGAATCATGAGCTTGGATGGGGAGCGGGTCGTCGGACGAGAAGGGAGCGCCCCGCCTCGGACCCGAAAGAGGCCGTCGGGGAGCGCCGTTCGCGCCGGAAACTTAGCGCACCCCCGGATGGCGAACCCCTAAATTTTGTGCAAAATCACAGGGGAGTGGATGATTATTCCGCGAAGAGAAGGTCGATCTCTCGCGTCTCCGTATTGGCCGCCGCCACCAGCACGCGCACCGGGTCGCCGAGGCGGAAGGTCCGGCCCGTCGACATGCCGACGAGGACGTAGTTCCGCTCGTCGTACTCGTAAAAATCGCCCTCCATTTCGCGGACGTGGACCATGCCCTCGACAAGGATGTCGTTGAGTTCGACGAACACGCCGAACCGGGTAACGCCGCTGATGACGCCCGTGAACGTCTCGCCGACGTGCTCGGCGATGAACTCGACCTGCTTGAGCTTGACGGACTCGCGCTCGGCCTTGACGGCGGCGCGCTCGCGCTCGGAGGCATGGTCGCACCGGGCCTGCAGCTCGTCCACGTCCGGGTTCGTGCCGCCCGTCGCATAGCGCTTGAGCAGCCGGTGCACCATCAGGTCCGGATACCGGCGAATGGGGCTGGTGAAGTGGGTGTAAAACGGGAACGCGAGGCCGAAGTGACCGATGTTCTCGGTGCTGTATTTGGCCTTGGCCATTGCCCGAAGCGCCGCTTCCTCGATGACCGGCTCCTCGGGCGCCCCCTTGACGGCCTGCAGGAGCGCGTTGAGCTGTTTCGAACTGATGCGCCCGTCCTTGACGCGAAGCTGATAGCCGAAGGCGCTGACGTACTGCGCAAGCTGCGTGATCCGCTCGGCGTCGGGCTGGTCGTGGATGCGATAGACGAACGGACGGGGCTTCTTCCGCCGGCCGATGTGTTCGGCCACCGTCCGGTTGGCCAGGAGCATCAACTCTTCGATGAGCCGGTTCGCCTGCTTGCGCTCTTTCCGCACGATGTCGACCGGGTGTCCCTTCTCGTCGAGGATGATGCGGACCTCGGGGAGGTCGAAGTCGACCGCGCCGTCGAGCATGCGCTTCTGCGTGAGCGTGCGGGCGAGGCGGTTGGCCCGGAGCACGTCCCCGGCAAACGGGTGCTCCGCGTCCTTGCCCTCGATGACGGCCTGTGCGCCCTCATAGGTAAACCTTTGTTTGGACTGGATGACGGTCTCTTTGATCTGGTAGCGGGACACCTTTCCTTTGGGCGTCACTTCCATGATGCACGAGAACGCGAGCTTGTCCTCGTGCGGGCGGAGCGAGCACACCTTGTTCGAGAGCTTTTCCGGGAGCATGGGGATGACCCGGTCGACGAGGTAAACGCTCGTCGAGCGCAGGATAGCCTCTTCGTCGATGGGGCCGCCGGGGCGCACGTAGTGGCTCACGTCGGCGATGTGCACGCCCACCTCGTAGTTGCCGTTGGCGAGTTCCTCGACGTGTACGGCGTCGTCGAAGTCCTTGGCGTCCTCGGGGTCGATGGTGAAGATGCGTTTGTCGCGGAGGTCGAGCCGCCGGGCAATCTCCTTTCGGGGAAGGGCCTCCGGTATCTTCTCCGCCGCCTTGAGGGCTTCTTCCGGGAAGCCCGAGCGAACGTCGAAGCTCAGGGCAAGAGCCAAAACCCGCACGCGCGGGTCGTCGGCCTTGCCGATCACTTCGAGGACGCGCCCCTCCGGATTGGCGTGGGGATCGTCGAAGAGGTCGATGGAGACGACCACCTTGTCGCCGTTCTTCGCGCCGTTGAACGCCTCGCGCGGCACGTAGATGTCGTGCGTCAGCCGAAGGTCGTCGGGTTTGACGAAGGCGAAGTGTCCGTGCTTCTGAAACGTGCCGACGGTTTTCGTGCGTTTCCGCTCGAGGACCTCGAGCACTTCGGCTTCCCGCTTCTGGTCGCCCCGCTTGAGAGCGGCCGGGCCGATGAGCACACGGTCGCCGTCGAGGGCGGCGTCCAGATTATTCGGGCGCACGAAATATTCCTCTTCATGCCCCTCCACTTTCACGAAGCCGAAGCCGCGCGGATGGACGCTCAGGATGCCTTCGAGCTTTTTGGGGCGGGGTTTGTACGTGTAGGTTTTCCCCCGTCCCCGCGCGACGATGCGCTGCTCGTCCATTTCGGCGAGGACGTTGCGGAAGAGGCGATAGGTCTTGTTGTCCTTGTATCCGAGTCGCTGCGCGATCTCTTTCGGTCGGAAGGCTTTTTTGCCGTGGTTTTTCAGAAGACGCAGGATGTCGCGCCGGATCTGTTGTCGGGTAAGATCTTTCTGGTTCAAAACGGTGCTTGGAAAGGTGGGTTGGAAAACGGGGTGAAGGCGCCTCGGGGCGGTAGGCTACGAGCCGGTTTCGCCGCCGGCGATTTTTTCTCCGGGCGGCGAGGGCTCTTTCTTCTTGTCCGGGATCAGCCATCCGAAGAGTTTGCGGAGGAACTGGCCCCATGTGCTGAATTCGGTCTGATACGAGAGGCCCGCGCCGGTGGTGTTGGTCAGGGCTGCGTTCTCGGCGAGCACGTCGCCCTCGCGCCGGTAAAAGATTTCGACGGACACGTTCGGGTTCAGGCGCACCTCTACGACGAACTCGCCCTGGAGGCTCTGATTCTGCACGTTGTCGGCGCCGGAGCGGGAGCCCTGATAGACGCCTTCGCCCCGGATGATGAGGCGCTCGTCGAGCAAGCGGAGCGCCACGCCGTACGTCACGTCGAGGTCCCGCGCGTTCTCGCCCTGGAGCCCGAAGCTGAAGTCCACGTTCGGCAGAGCCTCGTTGAGGAACCGGTTGAGCTGGCTGGAGACGAGTTGCGAGACGCTGTTGAAGGCGAGTTGCCCGCCCGCTCCGTTGCCGATGCTGCTCGTGGTGAGGCGGAAGGAGTTCGTCAGGAGGACGCTCGTGGCGTATTCGGTGGCGCGTTCGGGCTGGTTGAGAAGGGCCTCGATGCCCTGATAATCCCCGAGGCGCGACTGGTTCGTGCGGTCGATGGCGAGGCTGAGCTTGACCACCGGAGCCGCCACACGCCCGGAGATCTGGAGCTTGACGATGAGCGGCAGGAGCGAGGGGTCGTTCTGGTTGCCGAGCGCCGGAAGGCCCGCGCGGGAGGCCCGCGTGTGGTACGACGCCGGAATGTTCATGACGGCGTTGATGGGGTCGCCGTCCCACGTGAGCGAGCCGCCGGGTTCGATGCGGAAACGCCGCACGAAGACCTCGCCCGCCGTGAAGAGATAATCCCCGCCGCTGACCTCGAAGGTCCCGAAGGTGAGGAGCTCGCCCGCTTTTCGCTGTATCTGGATGCGCCCGGACCCGACGGCGTTGATGACGTCGCCGAGGAGCGGGTCGATGACGAGGTGGACCGTCGAGCCGGGCGGGGCGAAGAGGTCGATGTCGAGGTCCATGCCTTCGAGGAACGGACGCTCTCCTTCGGGACGGTGCGCCAGCAGGTTGGACCGGCGGAGGCGGGGGCGCAGATCGGGGATGCGGCCGGTGGAGTCGGCGAAGATGATGAAACTCTCGTCGCTGCCCGTGGCGGTCTCGGCCACCGGGATGAAAAGCTCACTGTCGGGCGTCGTGACGGCGTCCGAAGAACGAAGCCGGGCGTGATACAGCGGACCGGTGAGCGTGGCGTGTCCGTCGGCCCATATGTGCCCGTAAAACGGCAACTCGTCCGAGGCGTCCACGTCGATGATCTGTACGGCGTCGAGCGTGGCGGCCAGGTCGAAAGAGAAGAACTTGTAGTCGTTGAAGAGGACGTCGCCGGTGAGGTCCATCGTCCCGCCGGTGGCATCGACGAAGCGCCCCCGGCGGATGCGGATGGCCTCGGCGTCGACCGCGACGTCGGCCTCGACGTCGAAGCGGAGGTTCACGTCGGGCACGTAAAAGTGGCCCTCGCGGATCATGAGGTCGGCGTCGAAGACGGGGTGCGCGAAAGCGCCTCCAATGGAACCACCGCCGGCGACGTAGCCCTCGACGTCGTCGAGCGCGCTGATGATCTTTTCGAAGAAGAAGAGGTCGGCGCGGGCGAGGTCGAGGTGAAGGTTCCACGCGCCGGGGTCGAGGAGGCCGCCGTCCCGGGTGAAGCGCGGCAGCCGGAACAGCCCGCCGAGGTGGAGCCGGTTCTCCGTGACGATCGCCGGGATCGTGGTTCCGTAGACGAAGGTGGTGTCGGGGAAACGGGTCGGCGTGATGTCGAGGGCAAGCTCGACGTCCGGCCTGCCGGGCACGAAGCGGCTCGTCACGTGGAGGTCGCCGAGGATGTGCTCGTCGAGCGTGAAGGCGTCGACGCTCACCTCGCCGGTCAGGCGGGGCCGCCGGAGTCCGCCGCTGAGGGCGATCCGCCCGTTGAACAGCCCTCCCAAACGAGGGTTGCGCCCGACGAAGTCGGTCAGCTGTCGAAGCGCGAACGTCTCGGCTTCGATGAAGACGGTGTCGGCCGGGACGTCTGAAAGTGCGCCGTGCACTTCGATGCGCTGGGTCGTCTCCGGAGTCGGTCCCCGGCTTTCGATGCGCAGACGCGGGGTGGCGACGGCATCGGAGAACACGAACACGGTGTCCGGCTGCGGGTTCGCCCACGTATAGTCTCCGGCGGCGAAGAAGAGGGTGTCGAGCGTGAGGCGGTTGCGGTCGGGGAGGAGGTCGAGCCGGGCGGCAAGGCGCACCGGGCCGATGCGGCCGATGGGTTGCGAGGAGAGCCGGAGCGCGGCGCTTCGCCGGTCATACCGGAGGCTGAGCCGGGCGTCGGGGAAGCGTTGTCCGAACGCGAGCGTGTCGGCGCGGGCGTCGAAGCGGATGTTGAGGGTTTGCGCGAGCGGCGCGTCGAGGTGGGCGTCGGTGTGGACGTCGGCGGTGAGCGTGCGGGCGAAGAGCGTCCCGGCGCGGAGGCTGTCCCCGGAGAAAGACCCTTCGAGGTGTATGCGGTCGGCGTCGGCGGCAAGCGAGAGTCGCGCTTCGAGGTCGGTTTCGAGGGCGGGAAGGTTCGGGAAGAAGGCCGTGACGAGGTCGGAACGGTCGAGGCGGAGGTCGAGCGTGAGCGCAAGCGGGCCGTCGAGCCCGGCCTCGGCAAAGGCCCGTCGCGCCTCGGTGCGCCGGGCCGACTCCCCGGCGGGGGGCGCAAAGGGGAGCGCGAAGCCTCCGGTCTCTCCGACGGCGCGGGGGTACGTCTTGTCCCATTCCCGGCGCGCGGTCTCGGCGAAGGCTTCGCCCCACAGGCGCGCGGCGGCAGCGACGACTTTGAGCGGAGCGTCGCCTTCGAGGCGGAGCGTGCCCGCGTCGCCGGTGATTTCGAGACGGGGCGCGCCGGCAAAGCGCGGGGTCAGGCGCAGGCGCATCCGGTGCGGGGCGACCACACGGGAGCGCCCCCGGAGCCGCACCGTCGAGCGGTCAAAGGCGGCCTCCACCGAGGCGCGCAGCTCCGGATCGGTCGTGCCCGCCCCGTCGAGGCGGAGGCGGGCGTTGAGCCTCGTGGCGAGCGAGTCGTTGCGGAGCAGCGGGCCGAGGTCGAAGTCGCGGGCCGTCATCGTCAGGCGATAGACCGGCTCGTCCGCCCGGGTGTCGAGGTCGAGGTCGGCAAGGAGCGCGCCGTCCGACTGTCCGAGGTAGGCGCGCGCCGAGAAGACCCGTCGCCCCGCGAGCAGGTCGAGGCGGAGCGAATCGAGGGGCCGCCCGGCGAAAGAGGCCTTCCGGAGCGCCACGCGCAGACGCCCGTCGAGGCTGTCGGCGGTCAGCCCCGACCCCTCCGCCGTGATGTGCCCGTTGAGGCGACTCGCGAGGGCGGGGTTTCGGAAGAGACGCCCCACGTCGAGCCCGTCCGTGTAGAGGTCGGCGGCATACCGAAGCCTCCCCGCCGCCGTTCGCTGCAACCCGACGGTGCCCACCACCTTTCCCGATTCGCTTCGAAGATCCACCGTCGCATCGACCCGCATCCGCTCCGGCGCGCCGGTCTCGTGAAGGTGCACGACGCCCTCGGTGTACAACTCGGCGATCAGGCTGTCGAGCCGGATCGCATGGAACGCGCTCATGCCCGGCACGACGGCGCGCAGATCGCTCGTGCGGAGCACGTTTTGCCGGAAAGACACCTCGAAGTCGAGCGAGTCCGGAAAGCCGAAGACCGTTCCTTCCCCCACGATGCGGGTCACGCCGCGTTCGAGCGAGAGCTTCTCGACGACCATCGCGTCGAGTGCGCCGGCCGCCCGGGCCTCCACGCGCACGGCGTCGGCGAGGGGGAGGCGGGGGAAGAGGCTCCGGAGCGTGTCGAAGTCGATGCGGCTCGGCGCGAGGTTCAGCAAAGCTTCGGCCTCGTGGAAGCGGTCGCTTCGAAGGGCCGCCAGGTTTTCGAACGCGCCGGAGAGGTCGATTTCCGTGCCGCCCGCCCGGAGCGAGAGTTGCGGAACGGAGAGGCGTTCCCCTTCCCACACGAACTGCCCGAACAATTGCTTCACCGCAAACGAGGGAGAGGCAAGGCGGGCGGAGAAGGCGAGCAGGTCGATCTGCCTGAGGTCGCGTTGCCAGTCGATGACGGCCCGGAACGAGAGGTGTTCGAGCTCGGCCTGCGTGTAATCGAAAACGTCCCCGCGCGCGACGACACCGGGGGGAGCGCCGGCGTTTTTCGTGCGGATGCGTCCGTCGATCACTTCGAGGTTGCCCGTGACGAAGGTCCACGGCGTCGCGGGCTCGGACGAAGGCGCGTCGGCGTCGCCGGGCGCGGTGGAGCGGAGCGCCGAGGCGAGGTTCCAGCGCCCGTCCGCATCCCGGTACAGGTGCGCCGTAGGACGGATGAGCGTCAGGCCGCTGAGCGAGAACTCCCGCCGCAAGAGATGCCGCCAGTGCGGATGCGCCACCACCGAGTCGACGGAGAGCACGAGCCGTCCGTCCGGGTCGTAGAGGCGGACGTCTCGGGCGAAGAGGGTGGAGACGAGGTTGCCCGTGAGCGCGCCGATGCGGAGCCGCCCCTCATACGTCTCGGCGAAACGTCGTTCGAGCGCGCCGCGCAGTTGATCGCGCCCCACCTGCGTTCGGGTCAGTGCGAAAAAAGCGACAACGCCGACCATCAGGGTGTACAGGGCGATCTTGATCGTCCCCCGGGGAATATGTAGGAGCAGGCGAAACGGCAAGGATCGAGGGCGAGAGAAGCAGGAAAGGTGGGGGGACCCTCGGGACGACACCGGCGCATTGGCCCGGTGCGTGCGTCCCGGATGCGATCGGAGGGCCATCGGAAAAGGTTGAACGGGAAAAGCGTGCCCGTGTGCCGGTCGCAACGCGCGCCCGGTGCGATTTCACCGCCTCTTCCGTAAAGGGGCGCATGCGCGGTCCCCCGATGGCGGGTCAACTTAGCGCCTTTCGCTCAGCTATCCAAGCCGCGGACGAAAGCCCACGCCTCGGCCGCCAGTTCGGGCGCGACGCGGTCCGTCACGAAGGCCTCTCCGATGTTGCGGAGCACGACGAAGCGGAGCCTCCCCGCCTCGATTTTTTTGTCGAGGCGCATCGGTTGCAGGAGCGCCTCGACGGGGTAATCCGAGAGCCCGCCGGGAACGGGGATGCGGCGCACGAGGGCGTCGGCTTCGGCGAGCGGGAAGCCGGGGTGGAGGCGGTGCGAGAGGTAGAGGGCCGCCCGCATGCCGAGGGCCACCGCCTCGCCGTGTGTGAACCTCCCGTAGCCCGCCGCGCGCTCGATGGCATGGCCGAACGTGTGGCCGAAGTTGAGGATCGCGCGCCGCCCGTGCTCCCGCTCGTCCGCGCTCACCACCTCGGCCTTGATCCGCGCCGCGCGGTGCACCATCTCGCCGACCACACCGGGCACGCCCGCGAGCACGTCCTCCCACCGCCGGTTCAGAAAAGCGAAGAGCGCGGGGTCGGCGATGAGGGCGTGCTTGACGACCTCGGCGAGGCCGCTCGTCCACTCGCGCGCGGGAAGCGTGCGAAGCGTGCGGAAGTCGGCGCAGACGAACACGGGCTGATGAAATGCGCCGATGAGGTTCTTGCCGAGGCGGTGGTTGATGCCGGTCTTGCCGCCGAGGGCGCTGTCCACCTGCGCGATGAGGGTCGTCGGAAGCTGGATGAAGGGCAGGCCGCGGAGCAGCGTGGCCGCCGCGAAGCCCGCCAGGTCGCCCACCACGCCGCCGCCGAGCGCGAGCACCGGCGTCTTCCGGTCGAGACCCCACGCGAGGGCCGCGTCGTAGATCGCGTGAAGGCGCTCGGGCGACTTCGCGGCCTCGCCGGGAGGAAGCACGAGCGTGCGGGGCTGCCACCCGGCCGCCGTGAGGGCGGATTCGAGAGGCCGTCGGTACCGGGCAGCCACGTGCTCGTCCGTCACCACGAGGCACCGGCCCCGGCGCAACCCCGCCTCCGCCATCAACGCGGGCGTCGCTTCGAGCGGGCGGAACACGACGTCGTAGCCCCGCCCCGCTGCAAGGGCGATGCGGATCGAAGGGAAAGGTTCGTTCATCGAAGGCGAAACGAATGATTCGGAACCGCAAAATTACGACGCACGACCCCGGGAAAAGGCTTCCTCCCGCGAAAGCTCGGCGAAAATGCGGCCGGGGGACGTCTCACGGCGTGACGATGAGCCTCACCCGGTAGTCGTTCGTGTCGATGGACGCGCCGAAGGTGGGATACGGGTCGAGCTGGATGAGCTTGAACCGATAGCCCCGGTGAAAGATGAACGCGTTGTCGTCGAAAGGGGTCGGGACGAGGCCGGGGATGCTGAGCGCGAGTTGCGAGAGTTGTCCCTGTCCGTCGCTGATGCGGAGGACCACGCTCGCTTCTCCCGGCGTGACGCATTCAACGCCCGTGGGGCAACGGCTGTCTTCGAGCACGAGGACGAAGCGAATGCGGAGGTCGGATCCTTCGAGCGGGATCTCGTCGCCGAGGGCGAGCGAGAAGGCTTCCCCCGACCGCGCAACGTTCAGCTCGGCCATGTCTCCCGGCTCGACGAACTGCCGCCCGCAGCCCGCGAGGCTGAGGAACAGGACGAAGAGGATGATCGGAGAAGCTGAGGGACGCATGGGCGGACGGAGCCGGTGTGGTGCGGGCAAGAAACGATGCTTCCGGGAGACGGCGCAAGGCAGAAACAGGGGCATTCGGCTTCCCCCGTCCTCCCGCAGGAACCCCGGACGCGGCGCGGAAACAACACCGTGTAGAGCGATGATATTTAAGCCGATTCATGCGCGCAGGCTCCCGTCGGCCTCCAAAAATCTTCCCGCGTTCGCGCGAAGGAACGCGCGCTTTCCCGGAACGACCCGCCGCTTCTCGCCCGCCGATCGTATCTTTCCGCCCGACCCCTTCGCCGGCGCTCCGATGAATGCGCCTGCGCTCACCAACCCTCGACCGTCCGTATGAACGCCGTTCCCGACCCCGAACCGATCATCCGCTCACACGTCCTCTGGGCCATGGGCGCGGGCTTGATCCCGCTGCCGCTCCTCGATATCGCCGCCGTGACGGGCGTTCAACTCGACCTGCTCAAGCAACTCGCCGCCGCATACGGGGTGGACTACTCGAAGGAGTCCGGTAAGGCGTTCGTCTCCGCGCTTTCCGGCGGGACGCTCGCCGCCGTCGGCGCGAGCATCTTCAAGGCGATTCCCGGCGTGGGCACAATCCTCGGCGGGCTCTCGATGTCGGCGCTCTCGGGCGCGTCCACGTACGCCGTCGGACAGGTGGCCGCGCGCCGGTTTGCCGCTTCGGGCACGCTCTTCGACGTCGATCTGGAGCAGGCAAAGGCGGCGTACCGGGAGGCGTTCAAACGGGGCGAGGCTTACGTCGAGGACCTCACCGATGAGGCCACGGAAGCGAAGGACGTGTTCGAAAAACTTGAAAAGCTGGGCCGACTCCGGGACCAGGGCGTTCTCACCGAGGAGGAGTTCGAGGCCAAGAAAAAAGAGCTGCTCGAACGGCTGTGACCAACGGCTCGGACCTCACATGTCGCTCGTCATGATGAAGAGCGGATTGTGGTAGAATTTCTTGTATTTGGGCCGGAGCCGTTCGGTGTTGTAGTATTTCTCCACATCGACCACTTTCGCCGGGCCGTGAATGACGTCGATGGGGACGCTGTCGTAGTCGCCGTGGCGGATGCTGACGAGGCGGCCCGAGGTCTTTTCGAGGACGAGGTCGAGCGCGAGGTTGCCGAAAGCCATCGGCACGATGGAGTCGAGGGCGTCGGGGGCGCCGCTCCGGACGAGGTAGCCGAGTCGCTGGTTGATCACGTTGATGCGACGACCGTGGTTGAAGCGGGGGGAGCGCTCCTTGAGCAGCGCCGCCACCTTGTCTCCGATGCCGCCGAGCTTCTTGTGGCCGAACTGATCGGTTTCGTGGCTCTCGAAGGACATCTCGCCTTCGCCGGAGAGTTTCGCGCCCTCGGAGACGAGCACGACCGAATAGCGGCTGGGATGGCGGGTCCGGTCGTAGACGAGCAGTTCGAGGAGGCGGTCGATGTCGAACGCATGCTCGGGGATGACGCACCGGTCGGCGGCGCCGGCCATGGTGGGCAAGAGCGCGGTGAAGCCCGCGTATCGCCCGAAGACTTCGATGACGAGGAAGCGCTCGTGCGACCCCGCCGAGGTGCGGAGTTGGTGCGTCAGTTCGATGGTGCGGGTGACGCACGTGCCGAAGCCGATGCAGTAGTCCGTGCCGGGCACGTCGTTGTCCATCGTCTTCGGGATGGCGACGACCTTGACGCCTTGCCGGTGGAGGTGGAGGCCGTAGCTCAACGTGTCGTCGCCGCCGATGGGAATGAGATAGTCGATGCCGAGGTATTCGATGTTCTCGAGCACCGAGGGCGTGACGTCGTTGATCTCGTCGGTGTATCGATCGCGGAGGTGTTCGGGGACGGCGATGCGCGGGAGGTGGCTCGGGCGTGTGCGCGAAGTGTGCAGAAACGTGCCGCCCGTCCGCCCCGCACGGTCGACGAGGTCCTCGGTGAGATCCTGTACGTTTTGACTGTTGTCGGCGTCCTTGTCGGGGATGAGATCCACGAGCCCGGCCCACCCGCGCCGGATGCCGAGGACGCGATAGCCTTCGCGCAGCGCGCGGATGGTGACCGCCCGGATGGCGGGGTTGAGCCCGGGCACGTCGCCGCCGCCCGTCAGGATGCCGATGGTGCCTTTGTATGCCATAACCGCAAGGACCTCTTCTGATGCTTCGGGTGAAGGAAAGCCGGGGGCGTCGATATGTGCTGAAAACTTACGGACGATCCGCACGAAAGAACAGGGGAAAGAAGCAACGCAAGGCGTTGGAAGCGCTTCTCGACCAAAAAAATGTGCCCGTGCTCCGTCGTTCGCGGTGAGGGCGAGGGCGTCTTGGATGGCATCCATGGCCTTTGCTATCGACGCTCATTTGCTACGGTCATGGAGCATTACCAATGCATGGATAGTATCGGAATACATGTTCAGGCGATTTAACCGGAACTTGTCAGGGACAGATATTTCAAGTTGTTCAGGGCATTGTAGATGATGATGCCAGGCAGGATCGAAGCCATTGCCCATATATGGGCTATATGAATGAAGGGGACATCCCGGGATCGATGGTCCCTGGTCTTGTGAGGGATATTTGACGGCGAATCTTTACACAGCCATTGCCCGAGTGTCTCGTACGCCCTTATGCCCTTTGAGAAGTTGATCATGAGTGGGTCGATCGGTCAAAAAGAGTGATATGTATCCCAAGAAATGACTACAGTTATTATTGAATTTAAAAGACTGGATATTTGTGATAGAGTCTTCGTGTGTTGTTTCAACGATGCAGAAGTGGCACGATAGAGGGATTATGACTGTATTTTAGTTGTCGAACGGACCATTTTAGATCAAAGAGCAGAGATCAAATATTGGACAAGTTCGCTGTGAGGGTACGGAGCAGCGTCATATTATCATTGGCGTCGCACAGGAAGGCTTCATACAGCATCTTGTGGTGTATTTCAGCCTGTCGTGTAGTCTGAGCCTCTATCTCTTGTTGTTTAGTTCGTCGTAGAATAGTCTTTAAGGATCGTACCTGCTGTACGAGGTTCAGGTTGCTCTCAAGGATCTCCTGGGCTACAGCATCTCCCGTGTGATTGCGCACCTCCTGAAGCAGGGCGTCCCGATCGTTGATCATTTCCTTCCGCTCGTTGTCGAGGGATTGTCCTGCCTGAAAGATTTCTTGTGCGCGAAGCTTGTTGTGATATCGTATGGGGATCAACTGTTCGTTTTGAAAGCGCTCCCAGCGAAACAGAAAGTTTGTATGCAACACCCGGAAGTTTTTCAGTACGTTGTTGGGTTCCTGTCCGGCACGATCAGCCTCTAGTCGGCGCAGGGTGGCAGCTGTTTTCTGAAGTTCAAGAAACAGGCAAACAGCATAACCATATGCTCTTCCACTCCAGCGCCACCGATCAAATTGACGATGCGAGTCTTGCTCTATAGCATACCACAGATAGCGGAGGGCGGTGGCTCTGAATTGCTGTGAACTTGAGAATTCCTGTCTGGCCTGCTCATAATTCGGCCATGCGCGGAGTTCACGGATGCTACGTTTGGCTATGTTCAGATTACCCCCCAGCGCGGTTTCCCACCGGGACAGCATGCGGTCCGCTTCTTCTGTTTGCTGCTGTTCCAGCCTCTCGCGTATGCCATTGAGAGACACTTGCAGGAGTAGGGCCACGTCAAAGGCATTAAGGGCTTGCAATCTTTCGAGTAGTTCATCCATCGATACAATTCTCAGCTGTCAGAGCGCTCCCGCGTAATTTGCGGAACTCAATGCGACGGTTCCGGGCGCGTTTGCGTTGCTTTTCCACGAAACTGTCGGATGGGCGGACAGGCTCGACGGGGCGAGAAGGGCCGAAGCCCATGATGGCGACCTGACATTCGGGGAGGCCGATCCCATACTGCGGGTCAGTCAGGATTTTGGCTGCAGCGGCGGCGCGCTGCCCGCTGAGGATCCAGTTGTCTCTGCCGAGGCCGGGAGCAAAAGGGAGGTCATCGGTATGACCCTCGACGATCAATATCTCGTCAGGCCTCATCTGTAATGATGCGGCTACGGAATCCATTATCATTCTGATGGCTGCCGGGCGTAACTCGGCCTTGTTTTTGTCGAAGAGTGCATCTCCCGGCAGGCGAATAATCTCCAGGGTGGGGTCGGGCGGCAGGGGGGTCATCAAAACCACCTTCCGAAATGATTTTCCGGGTTGCACCGTCATCAGTTCCGAATGGCGGACATACTGTGGACAATCTACCGTGAGGCTGATCGTTCCCGCCCATCGGAGTTCATCAAGCTGGAAATTGAACGTACCCTGCTTGTCAGTTTTCAGGCGCTGGTCGGCGAGCCAAACGTCACATGTTGCAAGTGTCCTGCGTGTTTCGCCGTCCTGTACGACCCCGGTTACTTTTGTTATTTTTAGCGGTGCATTGCTTTTCGCCG
>JALSSK010000234.1 GCA_026984335.1 Rhodothermales bacterium | reverse complement strand
GGTTCACCAGGAGATCTCGCCGCCGAACTGCTCGAAAATCGCCCGAAGGACGGGGTTTTCCTCACGTTTGCGCCGGAAGTACGTCATCAGGTCGATTTCCGGATCAGGCTCGCCCGGCGTGTCGGCGGGCGCATCCGGACGGATGACGAACCGGAGCCGGCGGACGTCCTCGTCTGTGGCGGAGCGCAGGTGTGTGAGGAGAAAGTCGTGCTGGTTATTGAGGAGCCGCTGGTGGAAAGCATCGGGCACGGCTACGCGCACGACGCCGTCGCGTGCGTCGAGGAGGGCGGTGTGCTGGAGCAGGGCGCCCACGTGGATGCGCGCACGGGTGACGGCCTGCACGTACGACGGCCAGACGGCCTCGATCCGGCGAAGCATCGGCGGCGCCTCGGCGGCGACGGCCGCCGGCGCCTCGGCCTCGATCACGGCGGTAGCGGCGGAGGCGTTCGGGGCGGAACCGCCATTGCGCGGCGTCCTTTTCTTGAGCGCGGGCGTGCCAAAGAGGCTCGGGTACAGGTCGGGCGCAGGGGCGTCGGCGGCAGGGGCCTCGGAGCGCGCCGGCGCCGGGCGAGGCCCCGGCGGGGCATAGGGAACGTCGTCTTCCTTCACGCCGGGCTCCGGCGGTTCCGCTGCGGCGGGGCGTTTCGCTGCGGTCGGCTGCGTTTCGGCGGGATGAGGCGGCGCGTCCCGGTGTGCGGTTTCGCTGGGATGGGGCGGAGCCTGCTCGCGCGCGGTTTCGGCGGGATGAGGCGCGGCCGGCGGCGATGGGGCGGGAACGGGCGGGGCGGCGACGGCCCGGGAAAGGTGGGCCGGACGTTCGCCCTGCTCGACCATGCGCTCCATCCGGTCGAGCCGGGCGAGAGCCTCGCGCAGGTCGGCGGCGTGGCTGAGCGCGGCCATCTTCAGCAGCGTCATCTCCAGATGGAGGCGCGGCTGGCGGCTCGAGCGCAGAGCCTCCTCGGCCCCGGCGACGATCATCAGCAGCCGCAGCAGGTCGGCTTCGGTGAAGGCGCGGCTGTGCTCGGCATACCGGCGGCGCGTGGCCTCCACCGCCTCGATGAGCGAAGGGTCGGGCATCGTGCGGGCCACGAGCAGGTTGCGCAGATGTTCGGCCAGCCCGTCGACGAACTCCTGAAGGTCGTATCCGGCGCGGACGATGCGCTCGACCTGGCGGATCATGCCCGCGCCCTCGCGCGCGACGACGTGCTGCGTGATGTCGAAGAAAAGGTCGATGTCCACGACGCCGAGGGCGCTCGCCAGTTCGTCGTGCCGGAGGTCGGTTCCGCACAGGGAGACGGCCTGGTCGAAGACGGAGAGGGCGTCGCGGAGCGCCCCGTCGCCTTTGCGGGCGATGAGCATGAGCGCGGCGTCGTCGGCGGTGATGCCCTCCTCGGCGCAGATGTGCCGGAGTTGCGCGATGATCTCGGGCACGGCGATGCGGCGGAAGTCGAAGCGCTGGCATCGCGAGAGGATCGTCGGGAGCACCTTGTGCGGCTCGGTGGTGGCGAAGATGAACAGCACGTACGGCGGCGGCTCTTCAAGCGTCTTCAAGAGCGCGTTGAAGGCCGCGTTCGAGAGCATGTGCACCTCGTCCACGATGTAGACCTTCTTGCGGTTGCCCTGCGGCGGGATGCGCACCGTGTCGCGCAGCTCGCGGATGTCCTCGACCTTGTTGTTCGAAGCCGCGTCGATCTCGATGATGTTCAGGTTGCGCCCTTCCTCGAACGACCGGCACGAGTCGCACCGGCGGCACGGCTCGGTCGCGTCCTCACGTTCTTCGGGCGGCGTGGCGCAGTTGATCGCCTTGGCCAGGATGCGCGCCGCCGTCGTCTTGCCCACCCCGCGCGGGCCGCTGAACAGGTACGCGTGCGCCAGCCGGTCCAGGCGGATCGCGTTCTTCAGCGTTTCGGTCACGTGCTCCTGCGCGACGACCTCGCGGAAGAGCTGCGGGCGATACTTGCGGGCGGTGACGAGATACCTCTGGCTCGACATACGGGCGACACGCGGATGGCAAACGTTCTGGATGGACGGACACGAGGCAACATAGAAGGCCGGTCCGAGACGTGCAAGGCTTACCCCGCACTTTACCGCAAAGATCCGGAGCGGCGCGCGGGGCGACGGCGGTTTCGGAGGGGCGCACGTTCTGCTCCCTTCGAACGTCCGCGTATGGGTAGCCGTTTCCGAACGGCGCCGTCTCGGGTCTGCTTTTTTGTCCATTCCCGCCTTCCCATTAATCCGGGCTTGTTTATCTTGACGTATCCGTTTATCGGCCCATCCTCTCCTTTCCCCCGATCCTCATGGACAGAAGAACGTTTCTCAAAGCCGGCGCGGTGGCGGGCGTCGGAGCCACCGTAGGGGCCTCCCGCGTCGCCGCCGAAGACGCGCCCGCCATCCTCCGGGGCCGCGACGACCGGACGGCCCGCCTGGGCTTCATCGGCGTGGGCCTGCGCGGGCGAAGCCACCTCCGCCTTGCCCTTCGGCGCGACGACGTGACGGTGGCGGCCATCTGCGACATCGACCCGGACGCCGTGGCGAAGGCGCAGGCGATGATCGCCGAGGCCGGGCGGCCCGCCGTGCCCGCCTTCACCGACGGCGAGTACGCGTTCCTCGACATGGTCGCCATGGACGAGATGGACGCCGTCGTCATCGCCACACCGTGGCTGTGGCACACGCCGATGGCCGTCGCGGCGATGAAGGCGGGCAAGTATGCGGGCGTGGAGGTCTCGGCGGCGAACACCCTGGCCGAATGCTGGGACCTCGTGAACACCTCCGAGGAGACCGGCATGCCGTGCATGATCCTCGAAAACGTGTGCTATCGGCGGGACGTGATGGCCGTGCTGAACATGGTGCGGCAGGGCGTCTTCGGCGAGCTCGTGCACATGGAGTGCGGGTATCAGCACGACCTCCGCAACGTCAAGTTCAACGACGGCAAGCAGCCGTACGGCGGCGGCGTCGCGTTCGGCGAGCAAGGCTTCTC
>JALSSK010000233.1 GCA_026984335.1 Rhodothermales bacterium | reverse complement strand
ACGGATACACCTCGCTCGCCGAACGCGGGCTGATGTGAGTTCAGAGCGAGAGCCGGACGACGACGGGGCGGTGGTCGGAGAGCGCGAAGGCGGGGACGTGCGCCGTGTGGATGCGCCACTCCGGGCCGACGAAGACGTAGTCGATGCGGAAGAGCGGGCGGCGCGCGTGGTACGTCGCGCCCCATCCCCGGCCCGCGTGCGCGAAGGCGTCCCGGAGCCCCGTGGCGAGGCGGCGATAGGCCCACTCGTGGGGGGTGGCGTTGAGGTCGCCGCAGAGGAGGAACGGGAGCGTCTCGGCGTCGAGGAGCGTGCGGAGGCGGTCCGCCTGATCGGCGCGGGAGCGGACGTCTTCCCGGAGGCGGCGGAACTGCCCGCGCCAGGCGAAGGGTGTCCCCCCGCGCCGCCGCCATGGCCGGGCGATGGTGAACGAGCGGAGGTGCGCGTCGTACACGGCGATCTCGCGCCCGTCCCACCGCACCCGCGCCCGTGTGACGCCGCCGCCCTCCCCGAAGGGCAGGCGGGTCAGTTCGAGCACTTCGAGGCGCGTGACGATGGGGTTGGGGATGAGCCAGTCGAAGGGAAGGGGCAGGTCGTAGTGCCGGCGCATGGGTTCGGCGAAGAACGGCGGCTCGGAGGCGGGATAGATCCGGGCGAGCGGCAGGAGGTTGGCGAGGACGGGCTCCTGAAGGGCGATGAGGTCGGGCCGCTCCCTCCGGAGGAGGTCGAAGAGGGGGTGGCGGCGCGGCAGACGGCGGCGGGTGTGCGCGTTGAACGACATCACCGTCAGCGCCGAAGCCGGGACGGAGCGCTTCCGGCGGACGAGGCGACGCCACGGGACGAAACGCACGGCGATGAGCGCCAGCAGCGCCAGGTGGACCCCGACGAGCGCGTCCGGAGCGAGCGGAAGGACGACCGGCGTGAGCGCGGCGAGCGCAAGCGCGCTGAACGGCAGCCCCACGGCGGCGATCTGAAAGCCCCACCACCGGCGCGGGCGCACGTGACGCGCGAGGCAGCCCCCGGCGAAGAGCGCGACGAGCGCGGCGTACGGTATGACGGGCAACAGGTGAAGCATAGGGCGGATATACTTCCTACCGGACGAACAAGCCGACCGGATCGGGTCGCGCTTCTTCTAAATCATTCAGATTTCAAGTGAAAACATTGAAACCAAGGGCGGGAGCCGGTAGTTTTCCGGTCCGTCATACAGGCATCTCCCCGTCGAGGTGCCTTTTTTCTTAGCGGCCGGCGCGCTTCGGCAACCGGCGCTCCCACCTCGTCTTCCGTCTCGAATCATGAGCGACCTTTTCGAAAAAATCGTCTCGCTGAGCAAGCGGCGCGGGTTCATCTTCCAGTCTTCCGAAATCTACGGCGGGCTTGCGGCTACGTACGACTACGGCCCCCTCGGCGTCGAACTCAAACGCAACGTTCGGGAACGCTGGTGGAACGCGATGGTCTACCGGAACGACAACGTCGTCGGGCTGGACGCGGCCATCCTCATGCATCCTAAGGTGTGGAAAGCCTCGGGCCACGTCGACGCGTTCAACGATCCGCTCATCGACGACCGGCAGTCGAAGATGCGCTATCGCGCCGATCAACTCATCGAGGGGCACATCGCGCGGCTGCGAAAGAAGGGAAAGGAGGAACGCGCCGAGGCGGTGTACGAAAGGCTCGTGCAGGCCCTGAACGCCGAGGACATGTGCGGCGCGCTCTACGACCTCATCATGGAGGAGGAGATCCGCTCGCCCGACTCCGGCGCTTTCGACTGGACCGAGGTGCGGCAGTTCAACCTCATGTTCTCCACCCACATCGGCCCCGTCACCGAGGAGGAGAACCGCATCTACCTCCGCCCCGAGACGGCGCAGGGCATCTTCGTCAACTTCCACAACGTGCGCGAGACGGCCCGGTTGCAGATCCCCTTCGGCATTGCCCAGATCGGAAAGGCGTTTCGCAACGAGATCGTGGCGCGGCAGTTCATCTTCCGCATGCGCGAGTTCGAACAGATGGAGATGCAGTATTTCGTCAAGCCGGGCGCACAGAGGGAAGCCTATGAGATGTGGCGCGAGCGGCGTATGCAATGGCACCTCGACAACGGCGTCCGCCCCGAGAAGCTGCGGTGGCACGAGCACGAGAAGTTCGCCCACTATGCCGACGCCGCCCACGACGTTCAGTACGAGTTTCCCATCGGATGGCAGGAGGTCGAGGGCGTCCACTCGCGCACGGACTACGACCTGAGGCGACACCAGGAGTTCTCCGGGAAAAAGATGGAATACTTCGATCCGCACACGCACGAGCGGTACATCCCGTACGTGGTCGAGACGTCGGCCGGACTCGATCGGACGATCCTGATGCTCCTGTGCGATGCGTATCACGAGGAGGAGGTCAACGGCGAACCACGCAACCTGCTTCGCTTCCACCCGAAGCTTGCGCCGATCAAGGCGGCGGTGTTTCCGCTCGTCAAGAAAGGCGGGATGCCGGAGGTGGCGCGCGCCCTTCAGACGGACCTTCAGCCGCATTTCTACACCGTCTACGACGAAAAGGGGGCCATCGGGCGGCGCTATCGCCGGATGGACGAAGTCGGCACGCCGTATTGCATCACCGTCGACGGCCAGACGCTCGAAGACGGCACGGTGACGGTTCGCGAGCGCGACACGATGGCGCAGGCGCGCCTCCCGAAAGAGAACGTGGCGGCGTACGTCCGGGACAAGATGGAGGCCTGGTCGCCGCCCGCCTGAAGGCGACGGCGAAGCCCGAGAGGGGCGCATGACACCTTGCGCGCGCCGGACGCTCGTCAGGCTCCATATCCACGAGTTCCGCCGTTGCCCGGGATTCCGATCACGCGACGCTTTGCGTTTGGTCATGCGCCCGTCCGAAAGGACCCGCTTCCGGTTTGCGAACCGGCGCATCGAACCGTCATCGAATCGTCTCCGGCCGGTCATTTGACGATGAGGTTTCGAAAGAGGCGCGGTATTCGTACCTTCGCACCG
>JALSSK010000232.1 GCA_026984335.1 Rhodothermales bacterium | reverse complement strand
CGAACGGTTGTGCCGCCACACGGCGTCGAGCCATTCGAAATAACGCTTTTCCCACGGCTTGCCCTGCCCGTCGAACGGACTGCCGGGGCCGCCCGAGGAAAGGTACACGTCAAAGTCGAGCGAGGGAGTTTCGGCCAGGCGCCGCGTCTCGAAGCGCTCGTAGACGACCGGCACGCCGAAGTGCCGTCGGTCGCTGCGTTCGAGCAACTCGCGGATGGCGCGGATGCCCTCGTTCGGCTCGTTGTCGTACAGGTCGATGATCGCGACCCGGAGCGGGGAGGCGTTGGTCGTCGTCAAGGGTTGCATGGTTGAGGCGGTGACGCGGCGTTCATACGTACCGCAGGATGAACAGCGGGAGCGTGCCTCCGCCCGCCGTCACGTTGGCGAGGTTGGAGGCGGAAATACGGGTCAGGCAGCCGCCCACGTCGGGACCGTTGATGTACGGGTCGAGGTCGATCACGGCGGGCACGAGGTCCCACGAGCCGTCCATCTGCATGAGGAACGGCTCGCGATAGATGTCAACGACCTCTTGCACCACGTATCCGTCCCGAAGCCCGGCGTCGAGGGCCGCATCCCACTCCGACTGTGAGACGGTGAAACCGAGCGTGACCCCCTTGCCGCCGTACGCGTCGTTCGGCTTGATGATGAAGTACTTTCGGTTGTTTCGGGTGAACTCGAGCAGGTCGATCTGAAGCCCTCGGAAGCCGGTTTTCTGCTCTTTGATCAGGCGCGTCCACGGGATGTGCCGTTCGATGACCGCGCGCTGTTCCGGCGGGAGCACGTGTGCGAATCGCGGATCGGTGAGGACCGAAAAGATCGCCTTCTTGTGCACCATCTTCGAACGAAACGTATTGAGGTAACACGTCTTCTGGGCCAGGTAACCTTCGAGGAACGCCCCGCAGGCGTCCTTCATCTCGTAGAACTCGTTGGCGAGCAGGCGGCGGTAGAGGATGTCGATCCTTCGCCCGTTCGCATAGATCCAACCGTCCCGACATTCGAGCGCGCGCGGATCGACGACCTCGCAGGCATAGCCGAGACGTTCGAGGTACTCCTCGATCAGCGTAAACTCGTGGATCGTCGGCACGTCGAGGTGATCGACGATGGCGAACGAGGGCATCTCCTCTTTGCCGTCAAACTGTTCGTGGTAGATCTGCACGAGCGCCGCCATCGTGTGTTCGAGCGGGGAGACGGCCCGGACGGGAAACTTCTGCTCGAAAGCCTTGAAGATGGGAAGCTCGCGGTAAATCCGGTTCATCTCGTGGATGTACGCCAGACCGGCGGGCACTTCGGCATTGATCTCGACGAACTTGAACGAGTCCGGCGTGAGGAACGAATCCATACGGGCCGTGGCGGCCAGACGGATCACGTTGGTGGGCACCGAGGCCAGCTCGATCTCCCATTCCTCCATCCCGAGGGTGTTCCGGAGAAGGTCGTAGTCATTGAAAAAGACGGACGCGACCTTGAGGACGGCCTGACGGATGAGGTAGACCGTATCCTGCACGGCGGTGTACATCGACTCGGTGAGGAACGTCGGGCGAAGACTGTTCGCCAGGGGGCGATCTCCGAAGAGAACGTGGTTCTCGGTTTGCTTCTGCCGCAAAAGGGCCATCTGATCGTCCGCGGCAGGGAGGTCGTGCGAGATCAAGCCGTGGTAATAATCGATGGCGGGTTGGAGTTGCTTGCGCATGGAGCCTCGGGCTTATCGGACGGCGGGTTCGAGGACGCCGTTGGCGGTGAACTGTCGGGGACGTCGCTCTTCGGCGGCCTTCTCGGCGAGGAAAGCCGCCGTCTTCGTCACGATCCACTCGAAGTTTTCCCGGCCGACGGAGTAGTAGTCGGCGTCCGGGGCGGGGTTCATGAAGTCGATGGCGTAGGGCACGCCGTCCCGCACGGCGAACTCGACCGTGTTCAGGTCGTAGCCGAGCGCCCGGCAGATGGCGAGCACGTCCCGCTCGATCCTGGCGATGAGTTCCGGAGCGAAGGGACCTTCGGGCACGTCGTAATATCGGCGATGGGGTTCGGCGTCGGGGTTGTACGGCATGATGTGCACGTCGCGTTGGCCCACACCATAGCACCGGAAGTATGCCTCGAACGCGATGCCTTCCTGGAGCATCATGCAATCGTCGCCCGAGGTGTTGTAGGCGGCAAAGAGCTCGTCCGGGTTGTTCACCTTCGTTACGCCTCGCCAGCCGCCGCCGTCATGCGGTTTGAGGAAAGCGGGGAAGCCGACGTAGGCGAAGACCGCTTCCCAGTCGATGGGATACTTCAGGTTGCGGAACGAGTTTGCCTCGGTGTTCGGCGGATGCGTATGGTGCGGGAGGATGACCGTCCTGGGCACAGCGACGCCCGCTTCCTGCGCGATGACGTTGTCGATGAACTTGTCGTCGGCGCTCCACCAGAAGGGGTTGTTCACCACGTAGGTCCCCTTGAGAGCGGCCCATTTGAGGTAGGACCGATAGAACGGAACCTCATGCGAAATGCGGTCGAGGATGACGTCGTAGCCCGGATCGTCGTCCATGCGCACGGCGTCGAGCGCGACGAATTCCGCCGTCACGTTCCGGTCGGCGTACTCGCGATTGATGAAGGGGATGAGGGCGTCGGGGAAGGTGGTCTCCATGCCCCGGAGCACGCCTATTTTCCGGGGTCGGTCGTTCGATGGGGTGGTCATAGGGGGCTATCTCGAAAAGGGTCGGTTGACGGTGGAGGGGGGCGGGTCCGCTCGGTATGCGCAAGGGGGCGTTCGCCGCGCGTGGAATATCGGGCGTGCTTCAATGCGGGAAGGTACACATGCGTTGCCGCCCCGGAAACGAGAAGGGCCGTATTTCCAATATTTTCGCAGAACCATTTCCGCCGGGTCGGAAACGCGGGGGCTTTCGGCGCGGGTGGTCATTGTGGTCGGAATCGTCTATTTTCGCCCGGGACGATGACCGCATGGACGATTCGAGGTTCACCGTGGGAAAAGACCGGCTGCATTTCGACTACAAAAAGT
>JALSSK010000231.1 GCA_026984335.1 Rhodothermales bacterium | reverse complement strand
CATTGCCCGGATCGGCTCCATGTCCATGGCGAGGGCGGCCACGCCCGCTTTCTGCGTGATGCTGCACGGCGCGGAGGTGAACTGGCTCTGCACCTTCGCGGCGGCTTTCGTGATCGCCGGCTCCGCCGCCAGATAGCCCAGCCGCCACCCCGTCATCGCATAGCCCTTCGAGAAACCGTTGATCGTGATCGTCCGCTCCTTCATCCCCGGAAGCGACGCGAAAGAGACGTGTTCGGCGTCGTAGACGATGTACTCATAGATTTCATCCGAAACAATGAAGACCTGCGGATGACGGCGGAGCACCCCGGCCAGCGCTTCGAGTTCGGACGGCGAATAGACCGACCCGGTCGGGTTCGAGGGCGAGCACAGGATGAGCATCCGCGTCCGCTCGGTGAGGGCGTCCTCGAGGGCTTCCGGCGTAAGGCGATAGTCGTGTTCGACCGTCGTGGGCACGACGACCGGCTCGGCTCCGGCAAAACGGGTCATCTCGGGATAGCTCACCCAGTACGGCGCCGGGATGAGCACCTCGTCCCCCGGACGACCGAGCACCGCGATGGTGAGCGCGAGCGACTGTTTCGCGCCGTTCGAGCACAGGATCCGGTCGGGGGTGTACGCGAGGCCGTTGTCGCGCGCGAGCTTGGCGCAGATGGCTTCCCGAAGCTCCGGCATACCGGCATTCATCGTATAGTGGGTGAAGCCCTCCCGGATCGCCGCCACGGCGGCCTCGGCGATGGGCGCGGGCGTGTCGAAGTCGGGCTCGCCGGCGCTCAGGCTGACGACGGGGAAGCCGGCCCGGATGCGCTCTTTGGCGCGCGCGGTCATCGCCAGCGTGGCCGACGGCCTCATCGCCGCCACGTTCGGGTTGAAGGTCGGTTCGGATACGGTCATACGTTCGAAGCTCAAGGATTGATGTACGCGGCTAAAAAATACGTCCGCGCTCCGAAACCCGGAACCGCTCCCCGGGAAGATGCCGGGGAGTTTGAGGGGTAACGAAGCCGCGAGAGTCGGCCCGGTCGGGCGAGTCACTTCCGTTTTGCCCGGAGCGCTTCGAGCACCGGAGGCGGCACGAACGACGACACGTCCCCGCCCCATCGGTGGATCTCACGGACGAGCGAGGCGTGGATGAGCGCGTGCGCCTCGGAAGGCATGAGGAAGACCGTTTCGAGCCCCGGATACAGGCGACGGTTGGCAAAGAGCATGCGGTACTCATAGTCGAAGTCGCTCACCTGCCGGAGCCCGCGCACCTGCGCCGTCGCCCCGCGCGCCCGCGCATGGTCCATGAGCAGCCCCTCGAACGTCGCCACGGTCACGCCCGGCAGATGGGCGGCGCACCGGCGGATGAGATCGCAGCGTTCTTCGAGCGTGAAGAGCGGGGTCTTGCCCACGTTGACGGCCACGGTCACCTCCACCCGGTCGAACAGCCGGCAGGCCCGTTCGAGAACGTCGAGGTGTCCGTTCGTGAACGGATCGAAAGTGCCGGGATAGAGCGCGAGGGTCATGGCGACGTGCGGGCTTCAGGTCCTGAGCCGCCGGCGCCTTCGGCGGCGTCCCCTTCGGGCTCCTCCCCGGCGGCGGGGGCTTCCTCTTTCCGGAAGACGGAGACGATCGTGCGGCCGTACGAGCGAGTCGTTTCGAGCGAGGCATGCGCCTCGAAGCGGTGACGCCGGTCGTGTTCGAGGACGAACAGACAGCCCGGCTTCAGGCTCCGGAGGGCCAGGTCGGGCAGGCGCGGGAGGGCGGGCAGATCGTACGGCGGATCGGCGAGGATCAGGTCGAAGGGCGGGCCGTGATACCGCTCGAGGTACACGACGGCGTCGGCGCGAAAGAAGACGCAATACTCCTCCACCCCGAGTTCGGCGGCATTGCGTCGGGTGTATTTGAGCACGCGCCCGTCCTTTTCCACGAACGTGACGGCATGCGCACCCCGGCTGACGGCCTCGAAACCGAGCGCGCCCGTGCCCGCGAAGAGATCGAGCACGTCGGCCCCTTCGAGCGACATACGGCTCTCGATGAGGCTGAAGAGCGACTCGCGCGTGCGATCGGTCGTGGGGCGGGTGAGATGGCCGCGGGGGGCGTGCAGGCTTCTCCGACGCAGGCGTCCGCTGATGATGCGCATGGGAAGAGGAGGTTATGGTTCCGATAGACTCGTCTCTCAACCCTCTACGGCCCCGGACGGTTTCCCCCGGGCGCGGCGTGGACCGAGCGCCTCAGAGCGTGACGCCGATGCACGGCGCATACGCTTCGACGTCGAACTCCGAGGACAGGCTGCTCGGGTCGAGATCCACGACGGGGATGGCGTTGAGTTTCACCGGCATGCTTTCGAAGAGCTTCTCGAACAGTTCGAAGGCACCCACCTTGAGTGCGACGCCGTAGAAGAACACCCGTCCGACTTCCGACGGCGCCAGGCCGAGGTGATCGAGCAGCGCGAGCGTGAAGTAAGCGGCGTCGGCGGGAGCGCCGGGGTCGAAGGGCTGGCTGAACCGCCACTGTCCCTGCCGCGTGATCAGGCCCTCGACGTGGGTGGGATACCAGCCCAGCGACAGGGTATACGGAGCGTCTTCGGGCGGGGCGAGGCCTTTGGAAACGAGGCGATTGAGCGCGTTCGCCACCCCGTGCATGCTCGTCATGAGGCGGAAGACATGGGCCGGGAGCACGCGCAGGACCTGCTCGAAGCGGGTATGGATGAGCCGGGGCACGGCCAGGACCTGATGCCACGTCACCTCCGCTCCGTCCGCCAGCGTCGCCTCACAGGCGACGTCGGAGGTGAGGTGCACGCCGCCGAAGCGGCCGCCTTCGGCGAGCAGCGCCGCCTCGCGCCGAAGCTGCGTCTCCGTCGCCGACGCGGGCGTCCCGGCGGCCACCGGAGTAAAAAACGCCAACCCCTCCGGTGGATGCGCCACCACGCGCACTTCGGAAGCAACCGAGCCGCTGAACACGTCGCCGATGGCTTCGGAGACCGTCTCGAGATGCTCCGGATCCCGACGCTCGAACACC
>JALSSK010000230.1 GCA_026984335.1 Rhodothermales bacterium | reverse complement strand
AGCGGGAACGGATCTTCAGCAATGAGCGCCGCATCCTCAACCCGGAGGGCTACGACAACCCGTACACGCACCAGTTCTCCATCGGCTATCAGCGGCAGCTCGGGTCCGACAAGCTCTTCTACGTCGACCTGATGCACACGCGGTCGTTCAACCTCTTCCGCCTCCGCGACCTCAACGCGCCCGCGCCGTACCGGCTCACCCGCGCCGACGTCGAGGGGAAGACGGCGGAGGAGCTCCGGGCGCTCGTCCGCACCCCGGCCGAAGCCGACGCCACGCGCCCGGTCGGACCGGTGGCCGGCGGCGCGCGCAACATCATGGTGACCGAGACGGCGGGCGAGGCGCGGTACTGGGCGGCGAGCTTCAACCTGCTCAAGGACCGGGGCGACGACGCCTACGCCTATCGCGTCTCGTACACACTCTCCCGCCTGCGCAACAATACGGAGGACATCAACTTCCGGGCGATGGATTCGAACGATTTCGAGGCCGAGTGGGGGCCGTCCATCAACGACCGGACGCACGTCATCAGCGGCGTCTTCTATGTGTACCCCGCCCGGCGCTTGGCGCTCAGCGTGGCGGCGCTGCTCCAGAGCGGACAGCCCATCAACCGCATCCCCGACGCCACCGTCTTCGGCACCACCGACCTCAACGGCGACGGGCGTTCCTTCGGCGACGCGTACGTGGGCAACAGCGACCGGCAACCCGGCGAGGCCCGCAACAGCGACCGCCTGCCGTGGTCGAACACCTTCGACGTGGGGCTCCAGTACGCCCTTCCGATCAAGAACGGCCGCCTCGAGTTCCGCGCCGACGTCTTCAACGTGTTCGACATCGAGAACCTGAGCGGTTACTCGAACAATGCGACCCAGAGCAACCAGATCCAGGTCGGCCCCGCGGCTTCGGGGCTGCTCGTCCGCCGCAATGCCGGCCCCCCGCGCCAGTTCCAGTTCGGCCTGCGGTATGTTTTTTAGGGGGAAGAGGCAGGCTGGAATCTGGTGCGTCGGTGGATTTCCCGATGGGCGCTAACGGTAGTGTTCAGCCGCATACCGCCACGGCAACGTTCAAAAAGCGGGGAGGTCTCACTGAACCTCCAACCCCCTACACCCCGTGAAGAACAACGCCCCCTTCGACTTCGAGCCATTCAAGCGGAAGGCCCGGGACCAGATCAAAGACGGCGCTTCGCTGCCCGGCGCCGGCGATCCTGCCTGTTATTGATCTTGTCAATCTCCTTTGCCGCGGAGCGCTTCAGCTCAATCCCCTAACTTGCCACGATCCTTCAACTCCCTGACGAAGTCCTCGAAGGAAACCGCGGGTTCCTCTTTCCGGGCCTCGATGGCTGCAAGGTCCTCAGCGTCTTCCGCCGGCAGCATGCGCACGGCTTCATTGACCAGGTCGGACATGGACTGTTCGGCCTCGGCGGACTTGAGCCGGAGCGCTTGGTGTAGCGCCGGGTCAAAATATATGGTTGCTCGCTTGGATTTGGTGCTCATGTGGGCTGCCTCGGTCCCACAAGGTTGACGTTATGACGTTATAACGCTATAGCGTCGACTCGGTTCAGAGGCAACGTAACGTCCGGGGGACCGGCCCGAAGACGCGGCTCGACCGTCGGCAGGCTGCGAAGCATTGGCCGGTGGAGCAACTACCTTCCGAAATGCCGGTATGCGTGGGGTCCGCGTACGAATGCGGGACGCCGAGGAGGAACAGGCGGACGGCGAGAAGGCTCCGTTCTCGTATCGATGCGCGGCACATCAGAGCTCCGCCTCATCGGGGCGATGCACCGGCGGCCCATTCCGCCGGACGGATCGCCTCTCCCGCAGAAGCAAAGCCTCCCGGACCTTCGTGCGCGAAGGAAATCCTTTCCCCGAGCGACTGCCCTTTTCCGCCTCCCGTCCCGTCTGCCGTCCTTCATCGGCGGCTCGAAGGCCCGGGCGCCGTGGCTCGTTTTTTTCTGGGGTCGGATCGTTGACCGAAGCGAACGACCGCGTGAAGTATGGCGGACAAGCAAGACAAACAGTTTGACCCGACGGCCCAGCGGATCAAGAAGGCCCGGGACGAGGGAAACGTCTTTCGAGCCCAGGATATGGTCTCGATCCTCTCGCTGTCGGTCGGCCTGAGTGTGCTCGGCGTCGGTCTTCGTCCTGCTTTCAGCGCCCTCAAGGAACTGGCCCGGCAAATCTTTCTGAACGCCGCCACGACCTCGCTCAACGTCGACGCCATCATCGCGCTCATCGTTTCCATCGGCTTTCGGGTGCTCGTGCTCCTCTTGCCGTTCATGTTCCTCCTCATGGTCACCGGCGTCGGAGCCAACCTGCTGCAATCCGGGTGGATTTTCACGACGCAGCCGCTCATTCCGAAGCCGGACCGCATCAGCCCCGCCAAGGGGTTGCAACGCATTTTCTCGTCGCAGGGACTCTTCACGACCGCAAAATCCATCCTCAAAATCGCCATAGTCGGCCCCATCGCGTACCTCTTCATCTCGGCCCGGATGTCCGAGTTGATGATGCTTCACGTGCTCCCCGTGGGTGAGATTCTGGGGCTTGCCGGGCGGTGGATTCCGGCGCTTGCGGCCCAGTTGATCGTCGTCCTTTTCGCCCTCTCCGCCGTCGATTTCGCATACGAGAAATGGCGGTACAAGGAGAACCTCAAGATGAGCAAGCAGGAGGTCAAGGATGAGCAGAAGGAGAATGAGGGCGACCCGAAAATGAAGGGCAAGCGGCGGCGGCTGGCCTTTGAGATCTCGCGCCGTGCCCGACTCGACCATGCCGTGCTCCGGGGCGACGTGGTGGTCACCAACCCGACGCACTATGCCGTGGTGCTCCGTTACGACCAGCGCGAGGCGCCCGCTCCGATGGTGCTCGCCAAAGGCATCCGGAAGCGAGCGCTCCGCATCAAGGAGCTCGCGCGCGAGCACGGCATCCCGACCGTCGAGAATCGTCCTTTGGCGCGGGCTTTGTATGGCTCGGTCGAAGAGCAGCAGGTGATCCCCGCCGACCTCTATCCGGCCGTCGCCGCGGTCCTCGCCGAAATCTATCGTCAACGGGGTCGAGGGGTATGATCCGGACCGCTTCCGTCCGGGGCACGCTTCCCCGAACCGCCCATACGCTTCGCCGCATCCCAGCCTTTTCGTTCGGTGGCTAACATCGCAAGGTCTCCCAAGCAGCAACTCGGTCCGGAGCCGTTTCGGCTCGCCAACACGGAATCCATGATCGCCACGGGCGTGGTGCTCATCCTTTTCGTGATGGTCGTCCCGCTGCCGAGCTTCCTGCTCGACATGCTCCTGGCGACCAACATTGCGATCAGCCTCGCCATCCTGCTGACGGCGTTTTATGCGAACCGGCCGCTCGAATTCGCCATCTTCCCCGGCCTGCTTCTGCTGACCACCCTCTTTCGGCTCTCCCTCAACGTCGCTTCGACGCGGCTGATTCTCAGTGAAGGAAACGCGGGCGCGCTCATCCAGGCGTTCGGGCAATTCGTCGTCGCGGGCAATTACGTGGTCGGGACGATCATTTTCCTCGTGCTCGTGATCATCAACTTCGTCGTGATCACGAAGGGTTCCGGGCGCATCGCCGAGGTGGCGGCGCGTTTCACGCTCGACGCCCTGCCCGGCAAGCAGATGGCCATTGACGCCGACCTCAACGCCGGGCTGATCGACGAGCTCGAGGCGCGGCAACGGCGGGAGGACATCGGGCGCGAGGCGGACTTCTACGGCGCGATGGACGGCGCGAGCAAGTTTGTCCGCGGAGACGCCATCGCCGGGCTGGTCATCACCGCCATCAACATCGTCGGCGGCCTGATCATCGGGGTGGCCCAGCTCGGCATGTCCGCTACCGACGCCGCGGGCACGTTCACCCTGCTCTCCATCGGCGACGGACTCGTCTCCCAGATCCCCGCGCTCCTCATCTCGACGGCCGCCGGCATCATCGTCTCCCGCGCCAGCGGCGACGCAAACCTCGCGCAGGACTTCAGCGGACAGCTGTTCAAAAAGCCTCATCCGATCTTTATCACGGGCGGCTTCCTGCTCCTGCTCGGCCTCGTGCCGGGACTCCCGATCTTTCCCTTCTGGCTCCTGGCGGGCCTGACCATCCTCATGGGCCGCTCGCGGCTTAGCGCGGAGCAAAACCAGGCGCGGGAGAAGGCCGCCCTGGAACAGGCCGAAGCCGACGAGCAGGCGCCCGAGGAAAGCCCGACCGACCTCTTGCTCGTGGACCCGCTCGAACTCGAGATCGGCTATGGGCTCATCCCCATCGTCGATCCCAACCAGGCCGGCGACCTGCTCGAACGGGTGCGGATGCTCCGCCAGCAGCTCGCGCTCGAGCTCGGCGTGGTGGTCCCTCCCGTGCGGATCCGGGACAACGTGACGCTTCCGGCCAACCGGTACGTGATCAAGCTGCGGGGCAACCCCATCGCCGAGGGCGAGATCCTGCCCGGCTATCACCTGGCGCTGCTTACGGACGACCTCTCCTCGCCCCCGCCCGGCATTCGCGTCAAAGACCCCACGTTCGGGCTCCCCGCCGTATGGATCGCCGAACGCAACCTGCACGAGGCCGAACGACAGGGGCTGACGGTGGTGGAGGCCCCCGCCGTGGTGACGACGCACCTCCTCGAAGTGCTCCGCAAGTCGGCGTATCAGCTCCTCGACCGGCAGGAGGTCCAGAAACTCATCGACAAGGTGAAAGAGACCGCTCCCGCCCTCGTCGCCGAACTCGTGCCGGACCTGCTGAGCGTCGGAGCCATCCAGAAGGTGCTCAAGCGCTTGCTCCAGGAGCGCATCCCCATCCGGGACCTGGTCACCATCCTCGAGGCGCTGGCCGATCACGCCACGACGACGAAGAACATCGACGTGCTCACCGAATACGCCCGCGCCGCACTCGCACCGACCATCACCCGCCAATTTGCCGGACCCGACGGGAGCCTCCATGCCTTCGTGCTCGACCCCGTTTTGGAACAGCACTTGCTCGACAAGGCCAGAAGCGGCGAACTCAATCCGAACACGCTCGGACTCGAGCCGAATCGCGCAGAAAAAGTCATCAAGGAGGCGGAACGGCTTTCGAAACGCCTCATCGGAGCCGGGCGTGCTCCGACCCTGCTCACCTCGCCGGTGCTTCGCCCCACCCTTTTCAACTTTCTCTCGCCCATGGTCCCGGACCTCGCCGTGCTCTCGTACAACGATCTGGTGCCCGAAGCGCAGGTGGAAGTGGTGGATCAGTTGAAGATATCCTGAACCCGCGTCGCACACCCGCGACCTTGATTTTCAGCCCTCATGAATGTAAAAACCTTAACCGGATCGAGCATTAGCGCCTTGCTGGGCGAGGCCCGGCAGCTTTTCGGCGACGACGTGGTCCTGCTCGAATCCGTGCCGGCGAAAGACGATCAGCACGCGCGCATCACGGTCATGGTCGACCAGCGGCTCCCGGCCCGAGCCCCGCGCCCCGAGCCCCGGCCTTCCCGCGAAGGGGCGCCCGCCCCCACGTACCGCCGGAAGGTGATCGTGCGCCCGGAGCCTGCGCTCGTCGACGTCCGCGAAGCCGTCGAGGCCGGCGGCGTCTCCGCCCCACCGGCGGCAGGCTACGGCTATCCGGCGGCGCGCCCGGTCCCGGAAGATGCTGCCCGCACCGGCGCAGCTTTTTCCCGCGCGCGAACGTTCGCCGGGGAGGGCGCCCGCCAACGCCGAACGGGCCGGGGGAGCCTCTTTCCCCCCGAACCGGCGTCCCCGTCTCGCCGCCCCGCCGAGCCGACGTCGTGGAAGCCGCTCGGCGACCTGTTCACGGCGCGGATCGAGCGCCTCGAAAAACGGCTTGAAGCGTTCGAAAACCTGTTCGGCCACGCGTTCATCGGCGCGTCCCAGCCGTGGATGGCGCACCCGCTCTATGGTCTGCTCCTCAAACAGGGCCTCCGCACCCGCACCCTGACCCGGCTCTTCAACCGTCTCGCCGAGATGGGTTTCGCGCCCGACGACGACCCCACGCGCGTGCAGTGGGCCCTGGCGACCGAGCTTCGGACCATGCTCGACGTGACGCAGCCGAAGACGTGCGCCGGCGCACAACTCTTCATCGGCGCGAGCGGGGCCGGCAAGACGGCGCTGCAACTCAAGCTTGCCCGTCACCCCCGCTTCCTGGGTCGACGCCAGACCACGATCCTCGTCATCGAGCCCGAGAAGGAAGAGGCCGTCTCGCACCACTGCCCGGTGGACCTCTACCGCAAGTTCGACCTCTCGGTGCAGACCGTCCGCCGCCCTGAGGAGATGCGCGCCGCACTCGAGCGCGCCCGACGCTTCTCCCACATCCTCATCGACACCCCGCCGCTGCCGCTTCAGCCTCAGGCAGCGCACGCCGCGCTCCTCCGCCTGCAATACATGACCGAGGCCGTTGCGCCCCTCCAGATCCACCTCGTCCTCGATGCGACGCGGGTGCTCGACGCTTACGACGCCCGCTTTCTCGAACGGATGCCGCTTCGTCCGGACACGCTCGCCTTCACCCACCTCGACGAAGCCGACGGGCTGGGCCGGGTGGCGGAATGTGTGATGGAGCTGGGCCTGCCGGTGCAGTTCGTCTCCAACGGCATGCGCGTGCCCGACGACGTGGGCAGCTTCTCGCCGTCCCGGCTCGTGGAAAAGCTGTTGGATATGAGCATCGTCTCGAAGAGCCGTTCCCTCACATGGTCGATGCTCTAGCGCCCGCACACCCGCTGAAATCCTTGCCGTCTCCTATGAAGCGCAGTTCAACCATTTTCTCTTTCGTCAGTGGCAAAGGCGGGGTGGGCAAGAGTGTGCTGGCCGTTAACCTCGCCGAGACCCTGAGTGCGCGCGGCCATCGCGTGGCCCTCATCGACGCCGACTTCGGACAGGGCGCGTGCGCGGTTCTGCTCAACGAAACCCCGCAGGCCAGTGTGCTCTCGGCGCTCCGGGGCAAGGCGCGTCTGCTCGATACGCTCCACGAGACGCGCGCCGGCATCACGCTCGTGCAGGCCGTAGCCGAAACCGCCGTCCTCGCCGACTCCGAACCCGCCCTCTTCGACCGCCTCGACGCCCTCCTGGCCGATCTCCGGCGCACGCACGACTACATCCTCATCGACGCCCCCGCCGGCGTCACCGGTCCCGTGCGGTGGGCCCTCGATCGCGCCGACCTCGGCCTCCTCGTGCTGGTGGGAGAACCCACGGCCGTCGCCGACGCCTACCGGCTGGTCAAGTTCATCTGGGAGCACGCACCCGACTATCCCCTCGGCGCCGTGGTCAACTTCGCCGAAGACGCCGAAGACGCCGAAGACGTCGCGCGCCGGTTCGGGAAGATCACGACCCACTTCACCGGACAGGAAACAATGTACCTCGGGTGGGTACCTTTTTCCGCCGCCCTCCGGCAATCGGTGCGCACGCAATGTCCCGTCGTTCGAAAAAAATCGCCTCTTTCCGAGGCATTCGACACCCTCGCCGAGATGCTCGTCCAGGGACACTACGGGGTGCCCACCGGTCCTCCGACGTAATCCCTCATCCCCCTTTTTCCGTTCTCACATGCGTTTTTCCTTTTTTCGCTCGCCCCCCTCGCCGTCTCTTGCCGTGGCGGCCCCTGCTCCACACGGCAGCGTTGCCCCGGTTGCGCCGCCGACACCGAAACCGTTTTTCAACCTCCCATGGCATAGTCCTTGCTGACTACCGAAGCCCCCCTACTTGCGCCCTTGAATCATCAACACTCAGTTGTCTGGAAACCGACGATGCGCGCTCTTTTTACGCAGTTTAGCGGTCTGGTTGGTCTGCTTACGTTTTTGAACCAGCTGATGGGGCCGGCGCCGTTGGAGAAAACCATTTATCTGGGCTTGAGCGCCGGACTGACGGTCTACCTCGTCCTCCTGCTGGGAGATCTCGCCATCCATCGGATTCTCGAAAGCGCCGCCTCGCTTCAAAAGAGCGCCGAGGTGCATGCCGAAGCCGCAACCGGGGCCGCGACGACGGAAAACGGTGACACGTCCGACCGCTCCCGAGCCCCCGACGCCCCCCCCATTGCACGAACGGATTCCAAAAAGAACAAAGAAGCCCTGGCGGTTTGATCACATATTCCTCCATGCCCGGCCTCGAAACCGAATCAACTCATGGCCCAAGATTTACAGACCCACGCGGTGCGCTATGCAACCGATAAAAGTGACGCCAACCGTGAAGCCGTAGTGCTTGCCGCCATACCGCTCGTGCGCTCCATCGTCGGGCGTCTGAGCATCCCGGATCATCCGCTCGCCACGCGTCCGGACCTCGAGAACGTCGGCATCCTGGGCCTGCTTCAAGCGCTCGAGGGCTATGATCCCGAGCGGGGCACGCCTTTCGTCTCGTATGCCTACGGGCGCATCCGGGGCGCGCTCGTCGACTATCTCCGCTCCATCGACGCGCTCCCGCGCGAGAGACGACGCAAGCTGGCCGAGGCGCACCAGGCCATCGACACGTTGCGCCAGGCCCTCGGCGGTGAACCGGGCGATCACGACGTTGCCGACTATCTGGGCATGTCCCTCGTCGAATACCACACCCTCCTCCGCGACGCGCAGTGCCGGTTCAACCTCTCCCTCCACTCGCCCGTCGACCATGAGGGCGATCAGACCGTACTCGAGACCATTCCCAACGAGGAGACGTTCAAAGCCTTCGAGCAGATCGACCGGACCTCTCTCCGCGAATACATTCAGACGCTCATCAAAGAGCTTCCCGAGCGGGAGCAAACGATTCTCGCCCTGTACTATTTCGAAAACCTGACCCTGCGCGAGATCGCCGGTTTGATGAACCGCACCGAAGCCCGGATTTCCCAGATCCTCGGCAAGGTGTTGCTTACCCTCCGCACACAACTCGCCCGCGTCCAGTCCCGCGCCGCCTGAGCGCGCCGCCGCCCGCAGCGCGCCTCCACCTTCCGACGCCCGTGCGTCGGCGCAACGTTCTCATCGCGGCTCCCACACCTCTTCCGCACCACGCCCCGCGGCCCGTCTTTGCCAAGAATGCTTTCGGGAACGACTGAACAATTCGTTTCCCTTGAAGTATATTCTGGGCTTTAGCCATTTTTCGACTTTGAACACGGCGGCGTTGACCGGCCAGCGGCTTTCGCGTCGAGACTCTCCCGAGCGACGACGCTTCCCTCAACGCCCCGGTTGTTCCGATATCTCAGTTTGGTGGAGGATTTTACATGGGTGTGATGAATAAAATGCGGGAAAACACGGGGGTTGTCCTCTGGATTCTCGTCATTGCTTTTGGTGTGATCTGGGTGCTCCAGGATGCCGGCACCTTCGACGTGGTAGGCAACCTGGGCAACCGCCTGGGCGAAGTCAACGGCGATGTGATTACGCTTGAAGAGTATCAACAGGCGCTGCAGACGCAGATGGATGCCTACCAGCGTCAAAACGGTGAGGCGATGCCGCCTCAGATGGTCGATCAAGTGCGGGACCAGGTGTTCAACCGGCTCGTCGACGACCGTCTTCGCGAAGAGGAGATGGACCGCCTCGGCATCAAAGTTTCCGATGAAGAGCTCGTGGACATGGTGCTTGGCGACAACCCGCACCAGCTCATCCGCATCTACTTCGGTGACGGCCAGGGCGGCGTCGACCGGGCGGCTCTCCAGAGCTTCCTCGACAATCCCGACGCCAACGCATCCTGGGTGCAACTCGAGCAGATCCTCCGCGCCCAGCGCCGGCAGGAGAAGCTCGAGAACCTGATCATGGCCACGGTGCGCGTCTCGGACGAGGAGGTGCTCGCCGAATACATGCGGCGCAATCGCCGGGTGGACACGCGCTTCGTCGCCCTCCGGTATGCCTCGCTCCCCGACGACTCCGTCGAGGTCACCGACCGCGACCTCCGGCGCTATTATGCCGATCACAAGGAAGACTTCAAGCGCGAGAAGTCGTACACGCTTCTCTACGTCTCGATGTCGAAGACGCCGACGCCGGAAGACACGGCCGTCGTGATCAAGGAACTCGAAGGCCTGCGCGACGACTTCGCCAGGACGAACAACGACTCGCTCTTCCTCGCGCGGAACCTCTCGGAGCGCCCGTACACGGACGCCTACTTCCGCCGCGACGAACTTCAGGACGAGCTTGCAAAGGTCGTCTTTGAGGATCCCAAACCCGGCGAAGTCATCGGGCCGGTCGTCGTGGGCGACCAGGCGCATCTGATCAAGATCATCGACGTGCGCCCGGCCGAGGAGACGGCGGTGCGTGCGCGGCACATCCTTTTCCGCGCGCCCGAGGACGACGCCGAGGCGCGCCGCGAAGCGCGCCGGCAAGCCCTCGAGGTCCGGCGACAGATCCTCAACGGCGCCGACTTCGCCGAGATGGCTCGCCGGCACTCCTCCGACGGCACCCGCACCCGAGGCGGCGACCTCGGCTGGTTCGGTCCGGGCCGGATGGTCGAGCCCTTCGAGAAAGCCGCCTTCAACGCCCGCGTCGGCAGGCTCGTCGGTCCGGTGGAGACGCCCTTCGGCTATCACCTCATCGAAGTGACCGACCGCGCCGACAAGGAGGTGAAGATCGCCGACATGGCCCTGCGCATCCGCACCAGCATCGCCACGCTCAACGAGATTCAGCAGAAGCTCGACGACGTGCAGTACTTCGCCGGCGAAAACGGCGACTTCCGGAAGGAAGCCGAACGGGCCGGCCTGGAGGTCAAGACGGTTCAGGTGCAGGAAGGTCAGGAGTTCATCCCGGGGCTTGGAAACAGCAACGAGATCAAGCGTTTCCTCGAAAAAGCCGAACCGGGCGCCATCAGCGAGGTGATCGAACTGAACGACCAGTTCGTCGTGCTCTCCGTGGAAGCGATCACGCCGGAAGGCTACCGGCCCTTCGAGGAGGTGCGCAACCAGATCGAGCCGCGCGTGAAGAACCGCAAGAAAGCCGAGGTGCAGCGCCGGATCCTCGAGCGCGCGCTCGCCGAGCATGGCTTCGACGGGCTGGCCGCCGCCGTTCCGGGCGCCATCGAACAGACAGCCAACGGACTGACGTTTAACGCGACGACGGTGCCGGGTCTCGGGCGCGAACCCCGCTTCATCGGCATGGCGCTCGGCATGCAGGAAGGCCAGGTCTCCGACGTGATCGAGGGCAACAACGCGGTCTTCGTCCTCAAGGTCACGGCCGTCCACGAACCCGCGCCGCCGACGGAAACCGAACTCAACCAGCTCCGCGCCACGATGCTTCGCCGGCGCCAGAACCAGGTGCGCACCCAGTGGATTGAGGCGCTTCGGGCAGAGGCGGACATCACCGACAACCGAAACTCGTTCTTCCAGTAATCCGCGCGTCTTTAGAGCGCTCAAGGGGCATGCCTTCCCGGCATGCCCCTTTTTTTCTTCCGAAAAAATCCCCTCCAGCGAAACGATCCCCCCTTCCCACCGAAAAAAGGCCTTTCTTCCGTTTCACGAAATCCGCCTCCCCATGAATCGCCCGCGTCTCCCCCGACCCCCCGCATCTCTCCCGGCCCTCCTCCTCTGGCTCACCGCGCTGACGGCGGCTCAGGCGCAGCGTCCGGAACAGGCCGTGCGCCAGGTCATCGACCGGCTCTTCGACGGCATGCGCGCCGGGGACAGCACGATGGTCCGAAACGCCTTCGACCCCACCGCCCGGATCGTCACTACCTTCACGGCGCCGGACGGCGCGCCGGGGATGCGGGAAGGACAACTCTCTTCGTTCCTTCAGGCCGTGGGCGCTCCGCACGACGAGGTATGGGACGAGCGGATCTGGAACGTGGTCATTCACGTCGAAGACAACCTCGCGGCGGCCTGGATGAAATATGCCTTCTTCTCCGGCGAACGCTTCAGTCATTGCGGCGTTGACTCTTTCGTTCTGGCCCGCCGTCCCGAAGGCTGGAAGATCATCCACCTGGCCGACACGCGCCGTCTCGCCGACGCGTGCGCGCCTCCGCCGAAGCGCTGACGCCGGGCCGCACCCGCTTCACCTTCCACCGAACGAGGTCATGGCCGAACCCAAACGAGCCCTCTTCGCCTCCGGATGCTTCTGGGGAACGGAGTACCACTTCGAACGCGCGCCGGGCGTGCTCTCGACCCGCGTCGGGTATACCGGCGGCCACACCGAACATCCGACGTACCGGGACGTGTGTTCCGGCAAAACGGGCCATGCCGAAGCCGTCGAAGTGACCTTCGATCCGGACGTCGTCTCCTACGAGACACTCGCGAAGCTTTTCTTCGAGACGCACGACCCGACCCAGGTCAACCGGCAGGGTCCGGACGTCGGCACGCAGTATCGCTCGGCGATCTTTTACCTTGACGAGGAGCAAAGAGCGACCGCCGAACGGCTCATCCGCACCCTCAAAGCCAGGGGGATCCCCGTGGCAACGGAGGTGACGGAAGCTTCGACGTTCTGGCCCGCGGAGGCGGATCACCAGAAATACTACGACCGAACGGGGCACTCGCCCTACTGCCATGTCTATACGAAGCGCTTTTGATTTTACGGAGATCGCGCGATGCGTTCCGCGCTTGCCCGCCAGGTGTCGGAAAGCATGAGCATCGGAACGCCGTGCCGGAGGCCGCCCTCGAGACAATCGCGGTGGACGGCTTCGAAACGCCGCGCGCGGCGTCGTGATAGAGCAGGCTCGGATGGGCGATGTGCGGGTCGAACGGGAGACCCGGATGACGTCGAAGCCGCTCGTACGCCGACCCTTGGGTAAGGAAGCTTTCCCCACCGCGGAGCCCGTTCCAATCGTCCATGCGTTCGGTTTTTCAGGAGGGCGAGGCAAACGTACGAGGCGTTCCCCCGTCACTTCTTTGCTTCGAGGTCGGCCATGGCGTCGGCGAAGCGGCGTCCGAGATCGATGAAACCGGCGCTGTCGTAATGCCACGGGTCGGAATATGCATACTCGTCGGTCGAGGTCACGAGGGCGGCGCGGTCGTCCTGCGCGACGAAGGCCGCCTGCGCGGCGCGGATCTCGTCGCCGTAGTCCCATACCTTGCCGTCGTCATCACGCCCGGAGTCCGAGATCCGGCCGATGACGACGGGGAGGTCGTCCACCCGGAGCGCGGCGCGGACGAGGTCCATCAGTCGCTTGAGGTTCGCCTGATAGTGCCGGGCGGCGGCTTCCGACAAGCCGTCACTCTCGCCCTGCATCCACACGATGCCGGCAGGCACGAGCACGTCGTCCTCGCCGTCGCCGTCCACGTCGCGGGCAGCGAACGCATGACGGAGCGTCGCCAGAAAGTGGTCGTACTGATTGACCCCGTTTTCGCCGTGGAAGTCGGGGTCCCACGTGCCGAACGAAGGCGCGAGGGTGTCGATGGCCGTGCCGCCCCGAGAGTATTTGATGAGCGCCACGCGCGCGCGCGGATCCCGTGTCCGCAACCGCTCGGCGAAAGTCAGTTCCACCCCGAAGCGATCCGAGTACGTGTTCGTCTCACCGTCGGAGCTGAAACCCGCCCCGTGCCCCGGTCGGAGCTCCGCCCAAATTCCGCGTCCGTCCACAGGGGTGTTGTCCGGCGAGGGGTTGCCGTGGAAGAGGCGCACGTCCGGGACCGGCTTGCGGAGCGTCTCGGGCAGGTCCCTGACGTATCCGAAGCCGTCCATGTTCGATTGTCCGCCGAGGTAATACACCTTGTACACGGTGGGCGGCGGTTTCAATCCGCCCCATAGAAAGACGGCAAACAGCAACATTGGCGGGATCAACAGACGGCGTGTGCGCATGGGTCTTCGAGCATCGAGTCCGAGGAAAAAGGGAGGGCCCCTCGAAGGTAAGGGTTCTTCTTCCCGGAAAAAACAGGCATGCGGAAGAGGGAGGCGCCGTCAGGGTTCGACTTCCATCGTGCCTCGATAGACGACGTCGGCGGGGCCTTCGAGGTAGAGGTCCTCGTGATCCGGGCCGCGCCGGC
>JALSSK010000229.1 GCA_026984335.1 Rhodothermales bacterium | reverse complement strand
GGCATAGGCGAGGATCCCATCCGCAGCCGACGGATTTTGCACATAAGCCGAACGCACGCGCGCCCCGTCGTCCCTCCTTGCTTCGATGGCCGCTTCGAGCCGCTTGCCCATGGAGAGGTGGAGCTGTTCGGCCACCTCTTCCTCGGTCAACGGAAAAAACGAGAGCGGGCTCTCGGAGTCGAGGGCGTCGGAAGCGATCACGTGCAGCACGTGAAGTTCGGCGTCGAACCGGGCCGCGAGATAAGCCGCCTGTGTGAACGCCCCCTCGGCGCACGTCGAGAAGTCGGTCGGGAACAGTATGGTGCGGATGTTCATCATGAGGCGGCGCTCCTGAGTCTGGGTCTGGCCTTGACCGGCGGCGGATCGTCCCTGAGATTCTTTTCGCCCGGCTCGCTTCGAAGCAGGGATTTGCCAAAGGCTTTGTCGGTGAAAACAGGGCACGGAGCAGCGCGGATGATCTGCTCCGCCTCTTTGCCGAGGCGGCGTTCGTCCCACCCTTTCCGCCCGTGTGAGCTCAGCACGATGATGCCCGAGCGATCTCGACCGGCGGCCTTCAAAATCTCCCGCGACGGCGTGCCCCGCCGCACCACCGGAAGCATCTCGACCTCCGGCCCTTCCGCCGAATCATAGAATTGCTTCAATGCGTCGAGCACGGCCTCCTCCGAAGGGGCGGCTTCTCCGGCTTCGGCTCCCTCGAGCACGTGAAGCACGTGGAGCGGCACGCCGTAGAGCCATGCGAGATGCTTCGCGTAGGTCAGCGCGCGCCGGGCGTGCCCGGAGAAGTCCACCGGAGCCAGCACGCGTTCGACCAGCTCCGGCATGCGGCTGCTCCGCGGACCGACGGTGAACACGGGACGGTCGGCGAGTTTGATCACCTGCTCGGCGGTCTTCCCGATGGGCCAGTGATCCTCCACGTCGCTCAGGAAACGATCCACGCTGCGATGCCCGTGCGTGCCCAGCACGATCAGGTCTACGTCGTGCTCCTGACCATATTCCAGGATCGCCGGTGTGGCCTCGATGCGCTCTCGCTCGATACGTCGGACGGGAACCTCGTTCCAGCAGGCATCCGCATCGCCTCCGGTCTCCCCTCTCGGCTCGCGCCGTGCGTAGATCCCGGCCAAATCGGCGCTGACTTCCGGCATGATCCGATCATGATCATACGCGATCCCCCCCTCCACAACGTGGAGCACGTGCACTTCGGCGCCGAGCGCCTCGGCCAGGTGCAGGGCGTGCATCAAGGCGGCCTCGGCACAATTCGAGTAATCCGTCGGGACCAGTATTTTCCGGATCTGAAACATGGCGCGCACCTCTGTCAGGCTATGCTCAGAGAACGATTCACGATCAGGCCGAGGCCTCGGCCATGGCCGGTTCGCCGTCTTCGAGCAGAGACTTGCCGAGACTCTTCACCGTGAAGACGGGACACGACGCCGTGCGGACGACCTTCTCGGCCACACTGCCGATGAAAAGGTGCGCCAGGCCGGTCAGGCCGTGCGTCGCCATCACGATCATGCTGCGCTCGCGCTCCCGCGCGAAATCGGTGATCGCCTGGGCGGCGTGTCCGGTCAGCACGTGGAAGCCGACGTCCTTCGGCGGACCGAAGGTGTCCTCATAAAGCTTTTTCAACTGCTTTTCGGCCTGCTCTTCGAGGTCGGGTTTCGTGTCATAGATCGAGTAGGCCGTCACGTTGTAGAAAGCCGGATACACGGCTTCTTCGACCACATGGACGACGTCGAGGCGGGCGTCGTAGAAATCCGCCAGTTCACGCGCATAGCGCAGCGCCACGAGGGCATGCTGGGAGAAGTCCGTCGGCGCGACGATGGACCGGATGGTCGGCGACGGAGGCTTGCCTTCCCCGCCGCCGCTGATGGTGAGCACCGGGCACTTCGCCATCTGCACGACCTCTTCGGCCACGCTCCCGAGGAGGAGCCGCCGCAGCCCGCGCTTCCCGTGCGTGCCCATCACGACGAGGTCTACGTCATGCTCCTCCGCGTAGCGGAGAATGGCCGGGGCGGCGGCAACGTCGCGCATCACCGTATACTTGACTTCGAGCGCTTCGGGATCGACGGAACCCACCGCTTCGGCCTGCGCGTTCACCCGTTTCTTCATCTCTTGAAGCACCCGCTCGTTGTGCCGGGCGGGATAGGTCGACGGCGCGAACGGATCGCCATAGAGCACCTGTGCGTACAACGCGTGCACTTCCGCCCCGTGACGCTGCGCCAGGTCGAGCGCAAAGCCGAGCGCGGCATCCGAACACTCGGAGAAATCTTCCGCGACTAATATCTTGTTTATCCGTAACATGACATACCTCCCAGACCGACTTACACGTTCACGTCCTTCGCTTTGATTGAGAGCATACGAAGTCTCTCTTCCCACCATTGACAGGCGGCGTAGAGAGACCTTGTGGGGAAATGCTTTTGCACCCGCGTGAGGGAATCCCCGACGCAAAATGCAGGGAGGACGCATAGCCCGTGGAAACGCGAGGCGGTCAAGGCGCCATCGGAACCCGCGCCCCGGAGCCCGACCGCTCATCCCGGAAGGCGACAACCTTTCCGGCTTGTGCGCCGCCCCCGAAGAGCGTATGTTTCCGTACGCAACCCTTCCATCCTTCCGAGACTGTCATGTCGTCTTCCCCCCCACTGAAACAGGTCGCCGCCGGAGACTTGAAGCAAGAGATTGCCACTACGCGCCGCGTTCTCGAACGTGTGCCGGATGCGCATTTCGGCTGGAGACCCCACGAGAAGTCGATGAGTCTCGCCGAACTCGCGGGGCATCTCTCCAACCTGCTCTTCTGGCAGCGATCCATCATCGAGGATGATTTTTACGACTCCGCCGCCGCTCCCACTCCCGCCCCCCCTTCCGGCCGGGAGGAACTCCTGCGTGACTTCGACGCCAAACGGGACGCGCTCTTTGCCGCCTTCGAACGCCTCGAAGATGCGGATCTGCTCCGCCCGTGGAGCCTCAAACGGGGCGATCAGGTGATCTTTTCCCGGCCCAGAGGCGTCGTCCTCCGGAGCTTCGGCATCAACCACATGGTGCACCACCGGGGACAACTGAGCGTCTACCTGCGCCTGCTCGACGCGCCCGTGCCCTCCATCTATGGTCCGAGCGCCGATGAAGCCTCGCCGTCCTGAACATGCGCGTCCACGGGCTCGCCGTCCCTCACCGTCACGGTCCCCCCTAGCCCCATACGGGCCGCCGGGCGTCAGAAGTCTCGCTTTTCGAAGAGCCTCAGCCCGGCATAGAGGGGAACGGCGAGCCAGATACCGAGCATACCGAAGGCCACCGCCAGCCCGAGGCCGGAGCCGAAGAACTGCCGAAAGACGGCGCCGGTATATCCCATGAGCGCCGAGACGTCGAAGTTCATGAGCAGGGCCACCCGCGTCAGATCGACGGGGTTGAGCATCATCAGCGCGAGCACGGGTTTGTCCAGCGGATAGTCGGAAAAGGCGCCGAGGAAGAGGAGCACGCCGCCGTCGTAGATCACGGTGAAGAAGAGCCAGAGGATGATGGCCGTTCCGAGGCCCTTCACCCGGTCCACGAAGGCGGTGGCGATCAGAAAAGCCAGGGCGACAAAGATGAGCGTCAGCCAGACGCCCGTGACGAGGAGCATGAGGAGCGCGCCCGTTCCCGCTCCGGCGCCGCCGCGCATGAGGAACGGCAAGGCCACACCGGCGGCAAAGCTCATCGCCAGGGGCAGCGCAAGCCCGCTGAACATTCCGGCAAAGAGCGAGCGCCGGTTTACCGGCTGCGCCAGAAGCATTTCCACGAACTCCCGCGCATTGTACAGATACATCGTCCCGAAGAGGATGCTCACGAGCGGAATCAGCAACAGCACCACGTTGACCAGGCTCAGGAGCGCCTTCACGTTCGCGCCGCTGAAACGAAGCAGTCCCTCCGTGAGCACGAGGAAAAACAGCCCGTAATACGCCACCCACTTGCTCCGGAGCACATCGTTGAGTTCGTATTTGACGATTTTGATCGTAGTGTCCATGATGACGCTCGTGGTCGGTCGGAAGGCGAATGGTGGATGGCGACACCCCTCAGGGTGAGGCGACGGAGGCGTGTCCGTTACGGGAAAGCGGGGAGGCGATCGCCTGATGCAACCCCTTCGCGCCGGATGGACCGGCGGCGCGCTGTTCCAGAAGCGCAGCGATGGCGCGCTCGAGCCGTTGCTCACCCGTGACGGCCTTGATCTCGTCCCGCGGCCCCTCGAAGCAGATCTTGCCTTCGAGGAGAAAAATGATGTGGTCCGAGAGCTCCTCGATCTCGCTCATGATGTGCGAGGTCAAAAGGACGGTTTTGCCCGCCTCCTTCGCCTCGATAATCTTGTCTTTGAGCCGGCTGCTCGCGATGGGATCGAGACCGGCGGTCGGTTCGTCGAGGATGAGGATGTTCGGACGAAAGAGGAACGCGATGACGGCGCTCACCTTCTGGCGCGTCCCTCCGGAGAGCGTGCGGATCGGCTTGTCGAGATCGTCATTGAACGAGAAGGCATGCAGCAACCCTTCGTCGAGCCGGTCGGGGTTGCCGCGCAGGTCCTTGTGCATGCGGATCACCTCGCGCGCGGTCAGGTTCTCCGGGAAGCGCGCCGCCTGCGGCATGTAGCCGATCTTTGAGCGATACGTCCAGTCGCCGTTGAGCCGTTTCCCGTCAATCTCGATGCTTCCGGCGTCGGGACGGGTCAGGCCCAGGAGACACTTGATGAGGGTCGTCTTCCCCGCGCCGTTCGGCCCCACGACGGCCGTCACGCGACCGCTTTCGATGCGCGCGTCGAGCCCCCGGAGCACCTCTCGGGGCCCAAAGCGCTTCTTCAAGGCTTGAATGTCAATCATGGTTCGGGCGTGCAGTGGTGGAAAAAAGCGCCCCGGAGGGCCGGTCGGGATACGGCTTCATCTTCGGCCTCGCATCGACGAGCGTCTCCGGCGTGAGCACCGGAAAAACCCGCTCGGCGGCGTCGAGCAAATCGATGAACAGGCTCCGCATCAGCACCAGCGCCGGCTCGTTCTGCTCGACGATGAGCGAGAAGAGACGCACCGGGTGGAAGGGGACGTCGCCGAAGCCGTCTCGGTCGAGGTCGTAGCCCTCGTACCGGTCCCAGTAGTTCTCCTCGAACGTGCTGGACGAGCGCCGGCTGCTCGTCGAGACGTCGAAGGAGTTCCCGATAAAGTTGTTCCGAAAAAATCGATTGTCCTGCGAGCTCGACATGAGCTTCACCGCCCATCCGTTCCCCTCGAACACATTGTTCCCGACGGTGGTCCGGTTGACGCTCTCGGCATAGACTCCCGTGGTGTTCTCGACGAAGCGATTGCCCTCGACCCGGCTGTCCCGAATCTCTTTGAGGAGCAACCCATACGAAGCTCCGCCCCAGTTCCGCTCGAACGTGTTTCCGATCATCTCCACCTGATCGGTGTACATCACCGCGACGCCCGCACGGTTCTCCCGAAAGGAATTGCCCTCGTACCGGCACCGGTCGGAGAACATGAAGTGGAGGCCGTACCGGAGATTGTTCCGGCTCTCGTTCCCCCGGATGAGAGAATCCTCGACGAACTCCATGTAGATGCCGTCCCGGTGGCCGTGGATGCGATTGTGCTCGATGGTGATGTTCTTGCAGTACCACAGGTGGATGCCGTTGCCGGAGGCGGCTTCGCGGGTGTACGTGCCGATCATCTCGTTGTCGGCCACCCGGCAATCGGCGGTCTGCGCGAGATAGACGGCGAAAAAGGTGTTCTCGAAGCGATTGCCTTCGATGAGGCAGTCCCGCGCCTCTTTGACCTTGATGCCGGCGCGGTCCTCCACGTAGCTCACGCCCACGTTTCGGAAGGTGAGGCCGCGCACGGTCACGCCGTCGGCCAGGATGGTCATGATCTGCCGGTCCCCCTGCCCGTCGAGTATGGCGCCGGGTTCCCCGACGAGGGTCAGCGGCTTGTCGACGACGAGGGTCGGCTCCCGATAGACGCCCGCGCGGATGACGATGCGGTCGCCGGGGTGCGCGCTCGCGAGCGCTTCCGTGAGGGTCGTCACCGAGCCGCCGGGGCCGACGACGAGGTCCTGCGCCCGCGCGCCCGCACAAGACGAGACGAGGACCAGGATCAGAACTACCGGGAGGACGTGCTTCGCGCGCATGGTTCGGAACCGTCTAGGGCATCTGCATGACCTTGTGCCCGCGCTCGACGTCCGGACGCGACGTCTTCACCAGTTCGAGCACTTCATCCCATCCGAGCACTTCGCCGCCGAGCCGTTGGCGCACGGCGTCGAGACCCGCCCGGTTCGCGAACGCCGCGAGGTTCATGCCCATCGGGCTGTGAAGGTTCTCCCCGTGGAGATAGAGGGCGTCCTCGGCGCGGATGAGCGTGGGCGGATGGGCGAAATCCGTGACCCAGAGCGAGTGGACCTCCTCGGGCGCAACCCGTCCGTCGAGAACGAATCCGGCGAGGCATTCGATGGAGTCGAATTTGTAGACTTTGCCCTTCTTCGTCACCAGTTCCGCCCCGAAGCGTTGGTCGGTGATGGTCATCATACAATAGGCGCCGTTGTCCTCGCCATAGCGAATCGGTTCCGGCTTCGGCTCGCACGCCGTTACGACGACCACCAGCGCGGCCGGCAACCAGAGTCGTATCCATCGACGCATCATCTCAAACCACCGAAATTCTGTTTTTCCGCCGCTTGATTTCCAGATACGAGGCGGTGAGACCGAGCGCCAGCGCCAGAAAAGCCATCCAGCCGCCAAAGGCGGGCCAGGAATGGGCGGTAAAGTTGAGCAGTTGTTTCGAGCCGAGCAGGGGCGGCTGATAGCTCATGCCCGGCACCTTGATCGCCGCGTGCGGATTGAGGTTGTGCCCGTAGTCGTATTCCCACAGGTAGAAGTCCACCAGCCCCACCACGGCGACGATCAGGAATACCGCCGTCCAGGTGTAGAGCATCCAGGGTTTCCCGGCCCAGGCCGCCAGAAGCCCGAAGGCCATCAGAAAGCCGATGATCCACGGCATCACCTTCAGCTCCGTGATCGAATCCGGCTCGATCCGTTTCATGCCGATGTAGTGATTGAGGCCGTTGATGTTGTCGAGATCGTTCGGTTTGATCCCATGGATGGTGTTGATCCGAATATACATCCCGATCCCTTCGGGGTACTGCGGCGCGTCGAGGTTGATCTTCCAGATCGGGAAAACGTACATCGTCCCCAGCGCCAGCACCGCAATGATGAGCAGGATGCGTGATTGCTTAGTCATGACTCTCTTCCGATGTAAGGTTGCCGGACCCGGGTCCGTGCGGAGGCGCTTCCCCGATCGCCTCCGAAGAGACGCACGGCGAGGAGAAACGCCCTCCGCACGACCGCCGGCCCATATTCAGATCATTCTCCGGTTCCGAATGCGATCGGCACGTTCGACCCGCGCGGGGACACCCGGAGATACCCTTGCATCTCCTGATGGAGCGCCGAGCAGAAGTCCGTGCAATAGAACGGATAGACGCCCACCCGTTGCGGCTTCCAGACCAGCGTTCGGGTTTCGCCCGGCATGATGAGCAGTTCGGCATTCCGGGCGCCGAGCACCGCGAACCCATGGGGCACGTCCCAGTCCTGCTCGAGGTTCGTCACGTGGAAGTACACCGTGTCTCCCAGTTTGATGCCCTCGATGTTGTCCGGGGTGAAGTGCGTGCGGATGGTGGACATGTACACGTGCACGTCGTTGCCGTCGCGCTCCACGCGGGCTTCCGACTCGCTCCGAATGGCATACGGGTTTTCGTTCTCCTGCAGCTGATAGAACTTAACCTGCTTGTCCATGATCAGGCTGGCCGGAAGGGCCTGTCCGTAGTGCGGCTCTCCCATGGTCGGGAAGTCAAGAAGCATCTTCATCTTGTCCCCGCTGATGTCGATCAACTGCGCCGACTGCGCCAGTTCGGGTCCGGTGGGCAGGTAGCGATCCTTCGTGATCTTGTTGAGCGAGAGGAGATACTTGCCCCACGGCTTGCGGCTGTCGCCGCCGGGGATGGAGAGGTGCCCGACGGAATAGTAGACCGGGATGCGATCGACCACCTGCCAGGTGCCCAGCTCCCACTTCACGATCTCGGAGGAGATGAAGGCCGTCGTGTAGGCGTAGCCCTTGCCGTCGAACTCGGTGTGGAGCGGCCCGAGGCCCGGGTTCTCCACCTCCCCGGCGATCACGGCGTCGTACTTCAGCACCGGGATGCCGTCGACCTCCGTCTCGAAGGCCTTGTCTTCGATGGCCTTGAGCATCTTCGAGAACGAGTGCACGGGGATGACCGTCGCCAGCTTGCCGCCCGCGACGATGTACTCGCCGCTCGGGTCCACGTCCACGCCGTGCGGAGACTTGGGCGTGGGGAGGTAATAAACCAGCCCTTCACAGTCGCTGGGATAGAGCACCGTGACCCCGTCCTTCTGCTCCGAAACGGCGATGCGCGCCTCATTCAGATAGTTGTGCACGTACTTGCCGGACATGCGCTTCCCTTTGCCTTCGGCGATGCATTCCTCCGCGCGCTTCCAGTGCACGGCGGCGACGAAGTCCTTGTCGTTCTGCGAGGCGTTCACTTCGAGGAGCGAGTGCGCCTGCTCCGTGTTGTACGAGGTGAAGAACGCCCACCCGAACGACGGGCCCTTTCCGGCGTGCGCCAGGTCGTAATTATACCCGGGCACCAGGATCTGGAAGGCCACGTCCATCTTGCCGGGCTCGTCGGCCTTGATGAAGCTGATCGTGCCCTTGAAGTTGTCCTGGTACTCGCTGATGGACATGTCGCGCTGCGGGATCGGCACGCTGAAGCGCGTCGAAGCCACGATGTACTCCGAGTTCGGCGTGATGAACGGCGAGGCATGGTTGCCGGCGGAGTTCGGGATCTCGACGATCTCGTCCGTCTCGAAGTTCACCAGATCGATGCGGGCCACACGCGGGGTGTTGTTCGCGTTGATGAAGAGCCAGCGTCCGTCCGGCACCCCGTCGGTCTGCGAGAGCTCGGGATGGTGCGCGTCGTCCCAGGGAACGAAGCCCCACGAGGTGTTCAGCATCGCCTTGGTCTCTTCGGTGTAGCCCCATCCGTTCTCGGGAAACTGGGAGAAGACGGGGATGGTCTTGAGCAGACGACCCGAAGGGAGCCCGTGCACGGTCACCTGTCCGCTGAATCCTCCGGAGAGGAACGAGTAGAACTCGTCGTATTCACCCGGCGCGACGTACACCTTCTCGGCGGCGTCTTTCCGGCCGCCGGCCTGCTCGGTTCCCGTGCAACTCACGCCGAACACACCGAGAAAGAGCAGCAGAAGCAACCCGTAACCGAGTTTCTTGTAGTGGGATTTTGACATAGGTATTACCTCCTAAGGTTGACCAAACAGGGAACGAGGGTGGGGTGGAATCAGGGTTGTGAGGATCCGCCTTCCGCTTCAACCTTGCGCAGATATTCGAGAATGGCGCGGGCCTCCTCTTCCGTGAGACTCTGATTCGCCATCTGAGCCATGTACTGCGCCAGGAGCTCCTTCACCACGGGATGTTTTTGCATCATCTCCTCAGGGTTGAGGATCATGTTCATGATGAATTCCGGCGTGCGACGGGCCGTCACTTCGCCGAGGGGCGGCCCGATGTACCGTTTGTCGAGCTTGTGGCAGGCCGTGCATTTCACCTCGAAGAGCTCGGCGCCCTTCGCCGCCAGCGCGTCGTCGATGGGCCCGAGGGTGACGCTGGTGATCGGGCCGATGCCCTTCTCGATCTGCTCCTGCGTCAGACCGGACGCGTCGGCCGCCGCCTTCTGCCCGCCCTGGTTTTCGCCCGCCTGCTCTCCGCCGCCACAGGCGGAAAGGGCCAGCAAGCCCAAAACCAGCAGCCCGGAGAGGATGAATGTCTTTTTCATGGTTGGTCTCAGTTGGTGGTTCATGTTTGCGTAACTCAGTCGTTGATTGGAGCCGGCCCCTCCTGGAGGCCGGGAAGGATCGTGTTCATGTGTTCCGGGTCAGGCTGGAGGACGTCACGTCGGTGATGCGAAGATTTTCTTCGACGATGCGCCGCCCCAATTCTTCCAGCGTCAGTTCGGAGAACATGGCGAACACCTGCTCCCTGGCCTGTGACCATCGCTCATGCAGGGGGCACGGCTGCCCTTCTCCACAATCCGGCATCCCGAGCACACACTCCGTGAAGAGCCCCGGACCGTCGATGGCGATGACGATCTCGTGCAGGCGCAGTTCGGAAGGCGAACGCGCCAGGGCCACGCCCCCCCTGGGTCCTCGAAGCGATTGCATGATGCCTTCCTGGGTCAGGTGTTGAAGGATCTTGGTCAGAAAATGGGGCGAGACCCCGAGCATCTCTCCTATCACATGAATCGGGATGAACTCCTTTTGCGGTTGAGACGCCAGATAGAGCGCCGTGCGAATCCCGTACTCGCAGCTTTTGGAGAGCAACATACCCATTCAGGTTTTAAGAGTCCTTTATCTTTAATATCAACCATTCTCTGACTTCGATCAAGTGGGTTTTCTCTAATCACAGGTTCTTCAAATGAGAGAAGGAAACCGGCCCCGGTCCTAATCAGGGCTCATATACGGATGCGCGGGCGGGCGAAAAGCGCCCCGGGCATATTCTTCCACCTCATCGCGGGCGAGCGCTTCGAGCAGTTGGATCCCCTGGATGGCCGCCGGCTCCGTCCCCACGAAAATCGCCACCCCGACGGTCTCGGCGATTTCCTCACGGGTGGCGCCGGCAGCGAGGGCATTGTGCACGTGGTAGGCGATGCTCGTCTCGCTCCGCTCGGCCACCGAAATGCCCAGCGCAATGAGTTCCTTCACCTTTTTGTCGAGCGCCTGATCTCCCATGGCCTCGGCGCGGAGCCGGTCGAGGTCGTGAATCAGTCCGGGCAACATGCCCGAACCAACCTGCCAGGCATGTTTCGTCCGCGTCTCCGCTTCGTGTGTCTGTGTGCTCATGGTTCGGCCTCCGTTTGATGGACGCGCCGGTCGTTCGGATGGACCGGTCGCTCACCGCACGTCGATGCGCAACGGCGCATCCTTTTCCAGTTTCGGAATTTTGATGGTCAGAATTCCGTCTTCGAAGGAGGCTTCAATCCGATCCACGCGCACGGCTTTGGGCACCGTGAAGGCCCGATAGAAGCGCCCGAGCGCGGGTTTCGAACGGCGCCCCTCGCTCGATGGATGCGGCGTCGGTATGCGCTCGCCCGTCACCGTGAGGCAATGATCCCTGAAGGTCACTTCGAGCCCCTCTTTTTCAACGCCGGGAAGCCCGACACTGATGAGGTACTCCCGCTCCGTCTCCGCCATATCGATGCCGGGCGCCCAGCCGAAGCTTGCATACGAAGGATGATTCGGGTCGGATACCAGCCGAGATCGTGTCATGGATCTGAGTTTCCCCATGGATGAACGGGACGGCGCACTCCTCCCTCGCTTTCTGCAAAGATCGCAGGATTCGGCGTCAGAAATTGAGAGTGTTCCCCCTTCCGGCACGTAAGTGTTCTCCCGACCTTTCGTAGGGGATCCGCCTACAAGCCGCCCGGGAACGCCTCATTTTCCATCCTGCCTTGAGGTCGGGCCTCCCATCCTGTATTTTGGCGACCTTTCATCAGAATGCTCCCCCTCTTTTTCGAAGCCTCTTTTCGCATGCGCGCTCCAGACGACAAATTTCCGCCCACCGCCTCCCGTCTGCTCGAAGCGGCTGAAGCCTTCGGCACCCCGACGTACGTTTACGATGAGGCCGTGGTGCGTGCGCGGGTCGCTCGGCTACGGGAGCACCTGAAGGGCCTGCCGCTCCGCCTGCTCTATGCGATGAAGGCCAACGCGAACCCGGCCCTTCTGAAGATCATCCGTGAAGAGGGGCTCGGCGTCGACGTGGTTTCGCCGGGAGAGATGGAGCTGGCGCTGCGGATCGGCTTTCTTCCGGAGCGCATCCTCTTCTCCGCCAACAACATGACGGACGATGAGATGCACGAGGCGCACGGGCAAGGGGTGATGCTCAACATCGGGGAGTTGTCCCGGCTGGCGCGGTTCGGGGAAGCATACCCCGGTGCGGAGGTCTGCGTGCGTCTGAACCCGGCCGTCGGCGGTGGGCATCACGCGCACGTCGTCACGGGCGGAGAGCGGTCAAAGTTCGGCATCCCGGTGGCCGACCTCGGCCGCGTGCGGGCGCTCCTTCGCAAGCACGACCTCCGGTTGGCGGGCCTGCACCAGCACATCGGGAGCGGCATCATGAGCACGTCGCTGATCTGGCGGGCCGTCCGCGTGCTCCTCGAAGCCGCGAGGTCCTTCGACGAACTGTCGTTCATCAACCTCGGCGGAGGGTTCGGCGTCCCGTATCGACCGGGCGAGCGGCCCCTCGACCTCGAAAACTTTCACCGCGCCATCGTCGAACCCCTCAAAGCGTTCCGCGCCGCACATCCTTCGCCCGACCTGACGTTCCTGTTCGAACCCGGGCGGTATTTCGTAGCGGAGGCGGGCGCGCTTCTGACCCGCGTGAACACGCTCAAGGCCGCCAACGGTCGGCTCTTCGCGGGCACGGATTCGGGCATGAACCACCTGATCCGCCCGGCGATCTACGATGCCTACCATCACGTCGTCAACCTCTCGAATCCCGACGGCCCGCTCCGGACGTATGACGTGGTAGGCAACATCTGTGAGTCCGGGGACTACTTTGCGCGCGACCGGGAGATCGCCGAGATCAGGGAGGGCGACGTGCTGGCCGTGCTCGATGTGGGCGCTTACGGGCTGTCGATGGCTTCTCTCTACAACCTCCGCCCCCTTCCGGCCGAGGCGCTTTTGCCCGCCGCGCCGGGCGCTGCGCCGAGGCTGCTCCGCCCGCGTCGCTCGCCCCGCGCCCTCATCGACGCCTTCCTTGCCGAGCACACCGGGCGCGCCCGCGCAACCGTCTGACGAGCGCCGTCACCTCTATTCCCGCCGCACCCGCACCCGCAGCGACGGCACCCCGGTGATGTGCGCTTCCAAAACGTCTCCTTCACGCACCGGCCCGACTCCGTCGGGCGTGCCCGTATAGAGAAGGTCGCCGGGCATGAGCGTGAAAATCTCCGAACAGTATGAAACGAGCCGGGCGACCGAGAACATCATGTCGCGCGTGTGGCCGTGCTGCCGCACCTCCCCGTTGACCTCCAGGCGTATTTCGAGATCCTGCGCGTCGTGGATGTGCCGGGCATCGACGAGGGGGCCCAGCGGCGCAAACGTATCGAACCCCTTTGCCACGCTCCACGGAAGCCCCTTTCGCTTGGCCGCGGCCTGAAGGTCGCGAGCCGTCATGTCCAGCCCTACGGCGTACGCATCGACGTGATCGAGCGCCTTCTCCTCCGGGATGCGCTTCCCCCCCACGCCGATGACCGCCACCAGTTCGACCTCGTGATGCACCTCGCGGGAGCGCTCCGGGAGCAGCACCGCGCCGCCGTTCCCGACGAGCGACGTTGAAGGTTTTAAGAAAACAATGGGTTCCTCCGGGACGTTGCTCTGCATCTCGGCGGCGTGTTTCGCATAATTTCTGCCGATACACAGCAGTTTCCCCACTTTCACCCCTTGCCCGAGTGAGGGCAACAAAAGCTCCATCATGATCGTTAGGATTGCCTCAGCCCGCAAATTTCCCTATTTTTGCGGGCTGAAAGTTTTTTCGTTTCGGGAAATCACTCTCGCGTCGGATTTTTCCTCCGGCGCCCCAAAGCAGAGGCACACCATGTACGCAATCGTAGAAATAGCCGGCAAGCAGTATAAGGTACGGAAGAACGACAAACTCTACGTTCCCCGTCGGCCGGAGGAGGTAGACGCGACGCTCACCTTCGACCGCGTCCTGCTCGTTTCGAATGGCGAAGAGGTGCACGTCGGCACGCCGACA
>JALSSK010000228.1 GCA_026984335.1 Rhodothermales bacterium | reverse complement strand
ATCGGCCTGGGGCCAGAGCGCACAGAAGCGCCGGAACAGGTGCGCGTCTTCCCGCAGCCACGCCTCGGCGACGAGGCCCACGTCGAGCAGGTGCAGCGGCAGCGGGTGGCGCGTCCACGGCGGCGGGTGGCCGTCGGCGTCGCGCGCACGCTCGTTCGTCTTGGCCCAGAGGCGGTACAGGAGGGTTTCAGGAGACATCGGACGTCTTTTTCTTCGAAGTGGGGGGCGGCTGCTCGACGAGCCAGAGGCCGTCGTAGCGGACGGTGCGGCGCGTGGCGGGGCCGTGGCTCCGGAAGGCGTAGCCCTGCGCCGACGAGCGGCTCCAGGCCATCACGGCCGAAGTGCGCGTCGTGGCGTCGTCCAGGATGGCCTGCCAGAGTTTCAGACGCATCCGTTTGTCGAGGCGGCCGACGAAGAGACCGGCGCGGACCTCCAGGCAGTAGCGCGAGAGCAGGCCGCGCGTCCGCTTCGGGGCATTGGTGAGGCTGAAGATGACCATAATGTTTTTCGGAGGGCATTAGAAGGGCAGACCGTCGTCGATGTCGTCAAAGGGAGAGGGCGGCTTCGAGCGTGCGGGCTTCGGGGGACGGTCGCTCTGGAGTTCGGCGGCCACTTCACGGGCATCGGGCAGGCGGGGGCGGTGTTGCCAGGGGGCATCCTCGGGACGGGCCGTCTCTACACGGCAGCCACCCAGCTCCTCCGGCATGCCCTGCTTCCCTTCACCGGCGTCCAGCAGCGTCTCGATGCCGGGAATAATCCGCTCCAGCAGTTTCACGCGGCGAAACCCGTCGCGCAGGGCATGGCGGACCCGGCGGTCCAGGTTTTGCTCGCTCTCGGCCGCCAGCCGGAAGGCCGTCGGCGCGGCCAGTTCCATCTTGTACAGATCCGCCAGGTCGTGCACGAAGGCGAGCGGGTAGCCCGTGTGGATGAAGCCGAGGGCGGCGCTGTAGCCGGCGATGAGGATGGCGGCATGACAGACACCGTAGAGGCAAGCATTGGCCGCCGAAAGGGCGCGGTTGACGGGATCCTGGCTGCCCCAGTCGGCGCGGTCGTAGTGGCGTCCCTGCCAGTCGACGCCGTGCTCCTCGGCCAGACGGCGATAGATGGCGCGGACGCGGGCGCCCTCCATCCCCCGGAGCTGCTCGATGGAGCGCTTGCGCGGCGGCTCTTCATAGAAACGCATCCGGTACATCGCACGGGCCACGGCCAGGCGGCTCTTCGGGTTGAGCGCCAGGCGCGCCTGCCGGAGGAGGCGGTACGAATGGGCGGCGCCCTCCTGCCCGGCGCTGTAGAGCCGAACGCCGGCCTCGCCGGTCCAGATAATGAGGGTGCGGTTCTCGGCGCAGAGCTTGACGGCGGCATGGGTGATGGTCGTGCCCGGCTCCAGCATCAACACGGCCGAGACGCCTACCGGGAGCTGGGCCCGAATGCCGCGCGCGTCGGTGACGACGAGCGCCGCACCGTCCACTTCCACCGAGCCGTACTCCACAGAGAAAACGGTGATGCGGTTGCGCAGCGGCATGACGGGCGGCTTGTTCGGTTTCATGGCGGTCCGGGTGTGAGGCGTCAGGAGGATGCATACCGGCGGGCGGCCTCGCGTAAGGCGCCGACGACACGCTCGACGAGGGCCGGCGGCTCCAGCACGCGCAGCTTTGCCCCCCACGAGAGACACCACGCGGCCACATCGTCCAAGCCTTCGACCTCGAAGGACACTACGGCGCTGCCGTCCGGGTGCTCGGCTTCGATCTGCTGCGTCGGGTGGTAGGCCTTCCGGTGGAAGTAGGGCGCGGCTTCGGGCGTCACGAGCAGCCGAACCAGGTGCACGTCGTCTCCGGCAACGGCCCGGAAGCGGTCGCGGGCATACAGGTGCAGGTCGAAGTCCTTCGGAGGGTCGAAGTGCATGCCGGTCAGCAGGCGCACCGAACGAAAGCCGGGCAGGGCAAAGTCCTTGACGCGGTAGTCCCGGCAACACCAGGCCGCCAGCAACCACGACCCCCCGCGCACGTGAAAGCCGAGCGGATGCAGGCGTCGCTCTGTCGAAAGGTGCTGCCGGGAAGCCGTGTAATAGGCTGCCTCGATTGGAATACGCTCGCGGACGGCGGTCAGCAGCGTACGAAAAAGCACCTGATCGAAGGGAGCCACCGGGCCGGCGTGACCCTCGAAGTCCCACAGATTCGACTCCGTTTCCGGCTCGAAGGAAAAGGCCTCGGCGAGCCAGGCCTGTTCGAGGCTGCGAGCGACCGCGGCCAGGGGTGTGGCAAACGGGGTCGGGGCCAGGAGGGCGCGTGCCGCCAGCGCCGCAACGGTCAATGCCTCGGCCTCGGCTTCGGTAAGACGCATGGAGAGTGGCGGAAGCGGCCGACCCCGAGGATCGAGGCGGAAACGCTTGAGCAGTCCGTCTCGGCGCGAGGTTACGAGGCCTTCGCGGGCGAGCGCTGTGAGGTGGCGCCGGACGGTGCGGACCGAGATACCCAGACGCCGGGAAAGGTCATCCTGGGTCAGTTCGGCGCCGGCGCCAAGCAGGACGAGCAGTGCGGAACGTGTATCGGAGTGAAGCATGAGGCAAGCTAAGAAGTGGGGCGGGCGTTCCGGACACCCGTGGCCGTTACTGTGAAAACACAACCACACTGATGGGTATCAGTGTGGGGGAGCATCCTTCCTCACATGTGTGGATTCGAACCCGGTCTCCGCAACGCGAGGCATGACTCTTTACATCCTTCCTCACATAGGTGGATTCGAATGAAACTATGGCGCGACACATCGCCGTCTCCTGACGACTGGATGGCGGCGTGAAGGTCGATGCTACACGTATTTGGGGTTGATTTCGTGTCTCGCCCAAGCGTGCTTCTTGTCAGCCTGACCGGCTGTATTCATGGCTCCATACGACGATCTGCGCGATGGATACGCATTGATCGAATCCACCGAAAAATCCTTCGAGGCAGACCCGCCCCCACTTGCTAACCCCCGTGCGAAGACGCAAGCCGGCGCATAACGCGTCCCCGTCGAAGTGGAATGCCGATCGCTCCAGG
>JALSSK010000227.1 GCA_026984335.1 Rhodothermales bacterium | reverse complement strand
TCGGGGCTTCGTACCGTCCGTTCTGGATCACGAACGCCATCGCCGTGAAGGGCACGCGGCAGACGGTCGAGGCGATGGCGCGGCGCTCGGACGTGGCGTACGTCTATCACGACGACCGGCTTTCGGCGCCCGCGCCCCTGCCGGCGCCGTATGCCGAGAATGCGAAGACGAACGCCATCGAGGACAACGTCATTCAGATCGGCGCGCCGGACGTCTGGGCGCTCGGCATCACCGGAGAGGGCGCCGTCGTGGGCGGCCAGGATACCGGCTACATGTGGGAGCACGCGGCGCTCATCAACAAGTACCGCGGATGGGACGGCGCAACCGCCGACCACAACTACAACTGGCACGACGCCATCCACAGCCTCATCGGGGGCGGCTCCAACCCGTGCGGCCTCGACTCGCCCGTGCCGTGCGACGACAACGGCCACGGCACGCACACGATGGGCACCATGATCGGCGACGACGGCGGCTCGAACCAGATCGGTGTGGCTCCCGGCGCGAAGTGGATGGCCTGCCGGAACATGGAGCGCGGCAACGGCACGCTGAGCACGTACATCGAGTGCTTCGAGTGGTTCACCGCCCCGACCGACCTCGGCGGCGGCAACCCCGACCCCACGATGTCGCCCCACGTCATCAACAACTCGTGGAGCTGCCCCACCTCCGAAGGCTGCAACACGTCGAACTTCATCGACATGGAGACGGCCCTCAACGCGCTCCGCGCCGCGGGCACGGTCGTCGTCGTCTCGGCGGGGAACAGCGGCCCCTCGTGCAACACGGTCAACACGCCGGCGGCCATCTTCGAGGGTTCGCTGACGGTCGGCTCGGTCAACGGCTCCGACGTGGTCTCGTCCTTCAGCAGCCGGGGCTCGGTCACGGTGGACGGGAGCGGGCGGCTCAAGCCGAACGTGTCCGCGCCGGGTGAGAGCGTCCGTTCGAGCTATCTTGGCGGCGGTTATGCCATCCTCAGCGGCACGAGCATGGCCGGCCCCCACGTGGCGGCCACCGTGGCGCTCATGATCTCGGCCAACCCCGACCTCGCCGGGGACGTCGAAGCCATCGAAGACATCATCGAGTCAACGGCCATTCCGCGCACCACCTCGGAGAGTTGCGGCGGCATCCCCGGCAGCCAGATCCCGAACAACACGTACGGCTTCGGACGCATCGACGCGCTCGCCGCCGTGCTGGCGGCCACCGGCGGAGGCGGCGGCGACGTGACGGTCACGGTGACGCCGCTCAACCCGCCCATCGTCATCGACGCGGGCGGCGGCAGCTTCCAGTACGACCTCAACATCGTCAACGGCGGCGCGACCTCCGTCACGACCGACATCTGGATCACCATCGACGGCAACGGCATCTCGCGCACCCTCGGCCCGGTGACGAAGACCATCGCCGCGGGCGGGAGCCTCAGCCGCACCTTCACGCAGACCGTCCCGGCCGGCGCGCCCGCGGGCACGTACACGCAGACGGCGAGCATCGGCTCCTTCCCCATCGCCGACGCGAGCGACAGCTTCACGTGGGAAAAATCCGCCGCCAAGGGCGACGGCGCGGGCGCGGGCGCATGGGCCTCCGACTTCGACCGCATGATGGCCGAATCCGCCGGTGAGACGCCCGACGCGTTCACACTCGACCAGAACTATCCCAACCCGTTCAACCCGACGACGCTCATCTCGTACACGCTCCCCGAGGCCGGTCACGTGACGCTGAAGGTCTATGACCTCCTCGGCCGGGAGGTGCGCACCCTCGTCGACGGCTTCCAGGCCGAAGGCGTCAGGACCGTCGCGTGGGATGCGACGGGCAACGCGGGCGAACGGCTGCCGAGCGGCACGTACCTTTACCGCATCGACGCCGGTCGTTTCTCGGCGACCCGACAGATGACGCTCATCAAATAAGCGCCTCCGCTTTCACCCCCGGCACGAGCGCCGCGCGATCCGTCGTGCCGGCGCTCGTGCTTTTTGGGGAATACCGGCCGGTCGTCCCCACGCCTTCCCTGGACGCTGGAGACGCGGCCCCCCTTCGGCCCCCATTCTCGTGAAAAAGCCGTCAGGCCGTGGATCGGGGGAATCATTGCCGAGCCGGTTCGTTTACACGAGAGCCGTCCATGTTCCTATTCCAGTGATCCCCATGCGAACCCTTATGTTTACCCTCACCCTCGCCGCCGTCGTCTCACTCTCCCTCTCGTGTCAGGCCATGGACAGCCCCGTTGCGGATTCCTCCGGCATCGAAGGACAGGTGCTCCGCACCAACGTCAAGCCCGGCCCGGTCCGGCAGGGGGAGCCCACCGAGGTTCCCTTCTCCGCCACGTTCCGCGTCCTCGACGCCGACGGGAAAGAGGTGCTCACCTTCACGACCGACGAAGACGGGCGTTTCAAGGTCGTCCTCCCCCCGGGCGACTACACCATCGTCCCGGCCGAGGACACGCCCATCCTTCGCCCGAGCACCCAGCAAAAGACCGTCACGGTGCCGAAAGACGCCTTCACCGAACTCCGGCTCGTCTTCGACACGGGGATGCGGTAGGTGTACGGACCGGAAGCCTTGCTCACTTGACCCGGAGCGCCGTCTTCTGATCGATGAAGTCGCCGGCGCGGAGCCGGTAGAGGTATACCCCGCTCGCCTCGTGCGCCTCCCAGACCACCTCGTAATAGCCCGGATGCCGTTCCCCTTTGACCAGTGTGGCCACGCGCCTTCCGAGCAGGTCGAACACTTCCAGCGTCACCTTCTCGGTGCGGGGCAGGCTGTACCGGATCGTGGTGGTCCGTGAGAAGGGGTTGGGGTAATTCTGTTCGAGCGAGAAGCGCTCCGGGATCAGCCCGTCGCCGGGGGTCACCGCGGTCGGATCGCCGCCCGGGATAAAGTTGAGCAGGCCCCAGTATTCCGGATCGAACCGGGCTTCACTCGGCAGGTCGGAAACGACGACGTTCGTTTTATTATTCCAGTAGATGCGCCGCTGCGTCTCCACGCCATCTCCGACGAGCACGCCCACATCACCGAGGATGGAGAGGCCGCTATCCGGCGTCAGGCCGAGGAGCGTCAGGGGCACGGCCACCTCATAGTCGCCCGCCACCTGCCCGAAGGAGACGGCCCCGGTGACGTCCGCCACGTAGTCGAGTGTGACGGTCCCGATGGGCGAGGTGTAAGTTTGTGCCTCGTCGTCGTTGGCGTCGGGCCGAACGGCCTCGAAGAGGGTGGCGCGGAGGGGGCCGCCCGTCGGGTCGGCGCCTTCGCGCGTGATGAAGAGGCGGAAGTCGCCTTCGACGGGCTCGGTGCGCGCCTCATCCGTTCCGGGCGCCCCGATCCAGAGGTCGAGCCCGCCGCCGGTGGCGAAGTTGGACTCGAACCCTTCCGCACCGGAGTTGTTGAGCAGGTCGGCCATGTCGGTGCGGAAAGCGACATAGAGCGAGTCGTCGTCGACGGCGAGGGCCGCCTCGATGCCGAGCGCGGCGTCGAGGGTGAGCCATTCGGCATTGTCCCACTCGACGATCGCGCCGTCGGCCGTGGGGGACTGGGAGCGGATGTGGACGGTTCCTTCCTTGCGTTCCTGGAGGTTCAGCCCGTCGATCCGGGTGGTCGCTTTTCCGGAGAGCATGTCGCTCGTGACGGTGATCTCCCCGAAATCGAGGCGGCGGGCCGTATCGAGGCCGTCGAGGTGAAGGAGGGAGGTGTGTTCCTTGCCGGCGGCATAATAGAATTCGCCGGAGTCCAGACCATTGAGTGTGGGCCAGAAGTGCTCCCAGTTCGGGCTGACGCCTTCGATGACGTCGCCGCGCTGGATGACCCCGGCCGGGAAACGCCAGAGCGGGTGCGTGCGGCTGTCCTCGAGCAGTTCCGTCACGAAATAGCCGTCCCACGTGAAGACGTACGCCTGCCCGAAATCCGAATTGATGCCGAAGATGGGTCCGGTCTCGCCCGCGCCCGGGGCCCGGATGTCGCCGAGGGGACGCGCCGTGGCGATGACCTGCCCGGGGTACTGCTCCACGGGCACGGGCGCGCCGCCCACGTTCCGGTTCGGCCACTGCGAATGATACTGTGCGACGAGTTTGCCGTGGTTCAGAAACGTGAGCGGGCCGAGAAAGCTGATGAAGAGGCTGTCGTTGGAGAGGTGATAGCTGTCCTTGTCTTCGCCGTAGAGGTCGGGCGCCGCCGTGGTCCACGCGTTCATGTCATAAAGGGGGATGCCGTTGGCCTGAATCTCCGGGGCGGGCAGTTTATAGCCCCATATGCTCGTGATCGAGAGGTCCGGCTCGACGAAGCAGGTCCCCTGAAAACGGCTTTGCCGGGTATACTGCACCTCGCTCGCCTGCACGTAGCCGTCGCGGTCGAGGTCGCTCCATACGAAGAAAACCTTGCGCGCCTTATTATCGAAGGCCTGCCAGTCGCCGAGGTCGAGGATGACGTCCCATTCCGCGACGATGCCCGCCGAAGCCGCGGGCCAGAGACGTTCGTCCTCGTACAGCCAGATCGAGCACACGCTGTTGCCGTTGGGCTCCTCCTGATTGTTGTTGGCCATATACTGCCGGCCGCCCACGTATCGCACGAACTCCGGCCCGCGAAAGCGCAGCGTGTCGCCCGTGGGGAAGTGTTCGGCGTCGAGCAGGATGCGCTTGACGGTGTACGTGCCCGTGTCCCAGTCGAGGGCAAACTCGTAGGTACGCTTGATATGCTCCTTGCCGCTCTGGGCATAATAGAAGCGCGAGGGATCCACCGGGTCGAGCATGCCGCCGCCGCCGTACTTGGGCGGGCCGTACCACACCCGGTCGAGCGCGCCCGAGGCGGCGTCCCACCGCGAGATGCGCTTCGGGGCGCGATGCCGCTCGGCCACCCAGAGCATCCCCCGGCTGTCCACCGTGATGCCGCGCGGATAGCCCATGCGCCGCTCATCGTACGGCCCGATCTGCGGTCCGCCCGCCTCGCCGATGGTCCGGAGCAGCTTGCCCGTGAGGTCGAACACCTTCACCTGATGGCTCTCCCCCCAGTCGGACACATACACCTCCTCCCCGCTGACGAAGACGTTCTGCGGGTCCACCAGTCCGTCGCTGATGATGAGCGTCTCATTCGTGAGCGTGCCCGTGGCAAAGTCGGCGTCGAAACGCTTGACCTGCGTGCCGGAGACGACGAACAACTGTTCATCCTCCGTGACGAAGAGGCCGCGGGGGCTGTCGAAGTCGAGCTCGGCGACGACCGTCCGGCGGGCTTCGTCGAGGAAGACGACGCGGTTCATGAGGTGCAGCGAGACGGCGGCGACGCCGTTATAGACGGCCAGCCCCTTGAGTTGCTCGTCGTCCGCCGAATCGACCGAATAGATCATCGGGTTGGAAGGCGTGCCGCCGCCGCGCAGATACCGGTGCAGGCGCAGGCGCGTCGGCGAGCCGAGCACGACGGCGATGTACGCGGCGATGGTCTCGTTCCGGTTCGGCCCCATGTCGCGGGCGACGTTGTGCCCGGAAAAGAAGCCGCCGGGCAGGCTTTGCTTGCCGAAGAGCTTCCGTCCGTCCTCGTCGAGGAGCATGATGCCGTGCCCCGCCTCGCCCGTCTTCGCCGTATACAGGATCGAGGGTCCGTCCGTCTGATCGACGAAGCCCGGCGGCAGCCACACCACGTCCCAGGCGCTCTGCTGATCGGAGAACCACGCGCCGGTGTTGTCGAACGTGTGCCATGGCGGCGTGCCCGGGCTCTGCACGCTGAACTCGTACCGGAGCTTGATGCCCTCGTGAAAAAGCGCCTTCACCCGGTAGGTCCCCGGCGCGACGAGGCTCCGCTCGATGTCGTAATTGCCGTCGGGTCGATTGCGGTTGACGGGGATGCCGATGTCGTACCCGTCCCAGAAGATGGTCTGAGGACCGGCGGGGAAAAACGTCTCCTGAATGAGATTGCGCACCCGATTTCCCGCCTCATCCTCGATGACCACGGTTACGTAGCCGTCGGTTTCCAGGTTGAAGGGAACGGGGATATCCTGCGCGGACGACGGCATCACTCCGAGAAGCCCCGTCACTCCGAGCAGGAGACACCGGAAGAAACGCATAGGTACGGTGGATTGATGATCCGGCGCCATCCTCATCTGCGACGTCACGGAACGCCTTCTCGCCTTCCTCCGCCGCCTCGACCGGAAAAAAGTCAAAGATAAAATACGCGACCTTTCGAAATGTCACGGAATTGCGAGCACCCCCCGCCGACATGCGGACAGGATCGGCCCGGCCCTTACGGACGCAGCGCAGCGTTTGCGCAATAACCTTTCGCGCCTTCGCAGCCTTCCTTCCCCGCTTCGACAGCCGCGCACAGGTCGGCCAGAAACGCTTCTTCCGCCGCGAGGGCCGGAGCCTCTCCACTCGCACAGCCGTCGACGAGGTGGGCCGTCTCATGCACGACGGTCGTGGCAATCTCCACCGCCGGAAGGGGGGGAAAGACGAACCCCTGACGCTCGCCGGTCGTCGCCACGAGGATGTTGTCCGCGTCGCAAAACGCCCGTCCGAGGATCTTCGTGTTCTTCTTCTCGGCGGGAATGACGGCGACGTACTCCACGGCGCAAACGTTTGCTTCGACGAAGCCGAGCCAGCCCGCGCACACCAGCAAGGCCTCGTGCTCTGCCTGAAGATTGTTCGCTCCCCGGCACGCCTGTTCTCCGGAGGGCGTCAGGTCGCACGAGACCAAGCCGAGCAGCCCGACGAACGTCGCCCACAGAAAACGGCGCGTCCATTTATTTCGTGGATCAAGCGGCATGCGCGCAAACGTACGGAATGAAAGGCATCGGAGCGCAGGCAAAAAACAAGCCGCGCCCGGCGAACGTCGAGATCATACGCCGCAAACGCCTCCCAGGTTGTCGCCTCCACGAACGAATGCGCCACAGGCGAAAGCGACGCCGGCACGGTGAGCCGCACGAACCTTCCCTCCCACGCGGCGTTCATGCTTCGGCGCGGATGAAGAGGAGCCAACGACGTTATGATCGATCTGGAAAAGCTAAAAAATATCAAGGAACGGTTCGAGGAAGTGACCGGGCTCATGTCCCGTCCGGAGGTGGCCACCGACCGGGCGCGGATGGCCGAACTCGGGCGCGAGCACGCCGCGCTGAAAGCGGTGGTGCGCGCCATCGACCGCTATCAGAAGCTGCTGGCCGAACGCGAGGATTTGCGGGAGATGGCGACGGCGGAGGATGATCCGGAGGTGGCCGAGATGGCGCGCGCGGAGCTGGAGGAAATCGAGGAGAAACTGCCTGCCGTGGAAGAGGAACTGCGTTTTTTGCTGATTCCGAAAGATCCCGAGGACTCGAAGGACGCCATCGTCGAGATCCGCGCCGGAACCGGCGGCGACGAGGCGAGCCTCTTCGCCGGCGATCTCTTCCGGATGTACGCCCGTTTCGCCGAGAAGCACGGGTGGAAGCTGGAAGTGCTCGAAAGCTCGCCGGGAACCGTGGGCGGGTTCAAGGAGATCATCTTCAGCCTCAAGGGGCCGGACGCCTTTGGCACGATGAAGTACGAGAGCGGCGTGCATCGGGTGCAGCGGGTGCCCGTCACCGAATCGAGCGGGCGCATCCACACCTCGGCGGCCACGGTCGCCGTGCTGCCCGAGGCCGAGGCCGTGGACGTGTCGATCCGTCCGAACGAGCTGAAGATCGACGTGTACCGTTCGAGCGGGCCGGGCGGGCAGAGCGTCAACACGACCGACTCGGCGGTCCGGATCACCCACCTCCCGACCGGGCTGGTGGTGACGTGCCAGGACGAGAAGAGCCAGCACAAGAACAAGGAGAAAGCGCTCCGGGTGCTCCGCGCGCGGCTCTACGAGCTCGAACGCGAGAAGCGGGAGGCCGAACGCAGCGAAGCCCGGCGCTCGATGGTCTCCACGGGCGACCGCTCGGCCAAGATCCGGACGTACAACTGGCCGCAGGGACGCGTCACCGACCACCGCCTCGAAGGCGAGCACAAGAACTACCCGCTCGAAAAAGTCATCGCCGGCGACCTCGACGACGTCATTCGCGCGCTCCGCACCGCCGACAACGCCGAGCGGATGGCCCGACTGTGACCGCCCGAACCCGCTTCGTGGATATCTCGCGAAGCGGGAGAAAATCTTGATTTCCAGGCGTAGGACGGGCTATCTTTTAAATCTTTGCAATCCCTGCTCTTGCCCGAAGGAGGCAAGGGTGTACGTTTCACCAACCATGGGGAAGGCACATGGCCGATCCGAAAAACACGTACGAATTCACCTACATCCTCAACGGCGCGCTCAGCGACGATCAGATCAAGCAGCTGGTCAAGCGGATCCGTAAGTACATCGAAGAGCACGGCGGTGAGATTCTTGAAGTGGACGAGTGGGGCACGCGCCGGCTCGCCTATCCGATCAACAAGAAGCGCAACGGCTACTACGTCAACCTGTACTTCCGTGCGCCGGGAGAACTGATCGGGCGTCTGGAACGCGTCCTCGAGATCGAAGACAACGTGCTGCGCTACCTGACGCTTCGCATGGACGCCAAGATGCTGCGTCATTACGAAGGGCGGACCAAGGCAGCCGCCCCCGAGGGCTGAGCCCCATCCTCTCGTTTCTTCAAGCAATCATCCGGTAGGTAATAGACGATGGCAGACAAGAAAAAACGCGACGCCGAACCGGCGTACGTCGATTACAAGGACGTCGAACTGCTCAAGCGGTATCTCAACGAGCAGGGGAAGATCCTGCCCCGGCGCATCACCGGCGTCTCGGCCAAGTTTCAGCGGCAACTCACGCGCGCCGTCAAGCGAGCGCGGCATCTGGCGCTGATTCCGTTCGTGGCCGACGCCGTCAAGTGACCCGCGCCCGTCGCGGATCACAACGCTCACAGGAGGGTTCACGTCGAGGCGCGTTCGCATGCGGCGAGCGACGCCTCCTCAGCGAAGAAAGTCATGAAAGTCATTCTGCTCAAAGAAGTTGAAAACCTCGGCGCCGAGGGCGAGATCGTGTCCGTGAAGGACGGCTACGGTCGCAATTACCTGATTCCGAAGCGTCTGGCGCGCCTGGCCACGCCGAACGTGGTGAAGGCGTGGAAAGAGGAACGCCGGCAGGCCTCGCGCAAGCTGACGAAGCTGAAAGAGGACGCCGAAAACCTCGCCCGCGAACTGGCGGAGATGGAGGTCGTCATCCCGGCCAAGGTCGGCGAAGAGAACCGGATCTTCGGCTCCGTCACGGCGCACCAGGTCGTCGCCGCCCTCGAAAAGCAGGGCGTTCAGGTGGATCGCCGCAAGGTCTCGCTCGACGAGGACATCCGCCTCATCGGCGTCTATACGGCGACGGTAAAGCTGCACCCGGAGGTGACGGCGCAAGTGAAAGTGCGCGTCGTGCCCGAGGCCTCCGAAGCGGAAGCCTGATCGGTCCCGTCCGGCAAACTTTTTGACGGAGCGCTCGTTTTCCCCGGAAGACGGGCGCTCTTTTGTGACGGGCCTCCGTAATTTCGCCGGGTACGGCTGATCTAAACGGCAGGTCGGGCGTTCGAACGTTGCCCGCGAGGCGGGCCGGCGCATTCTCGGCGCGTCCGGACTACTTGAAGGAAAAAAAAAGATCATGCAGAGCATACGTACGGGTATGGCGCCGGTGATGGGCATGCTGGCGCTCCTCACGCTCACTCAGACGACGCGCGCGCAAACCATCGGACCGCCCTCCGACTACGTGATGTGGCAGGCGACCGCCGCGCCGGGCGGCGTGGCCCCGGGACAGCGCGTGCGCCTCTTCGTCTCGACACAGATCGCCGACGGCTGGAAGATGTACGCGATGGACTCGCCGCCGCCGAGCCGGGGCGTGCGCCTCTACCTCGACCCGCTCCCCTCCGGCTTTACGCAAAAGGGCGGAATAACGCAGTCGGAGCCGAAAGAAGCCTTCGACCCCAACTTCAAGATCGACGTCCGGTATTTCAAGCGCGAGGCGACCTTCTCCGCCGAGTTTGCCGTAGCCGACGACGCCGAGACGGGAACGTATGAGCTCAGCGGGCGCTCCGAGTACCAGATCTGCAACGACGACCTGGGCGTGTGCCTGCCGCCCGTGAAGGTCCCCTTCGCCGTCTCCGTCGTGGTTGATCCGAATTGCGACATGGCGCTCGAGAACGCGCTCACCGACTGCCCGGTCGATCTCGTCATGGCGCCCGCCACGTTCGGCGGCGGCGACGCCCTCGTGCCGGGCGGGACGTTCGACGGGGCGAGTGCGGGCGGGGCGAGTGCGGGCGGGGCGACGGGCACGAACGGCGGGAGCGCCGCCGTGCCGCCGAGCGACCTCGACGCCGCGCGCGAAGGCGGGATGTGGGCGTTCCTCCTGCTCGCCTTCGGCGCCGGGCTGGCCGCCCTCCTCACCCCGTGCGTCTTCCCCATGATCCCGCTGACGGTGTCCTACTTCACGAAGCACGCCGAGAATCGCGGCGAGGCCCTCCGGATGGCCGGCGTGTACGGCACGTCCATCGTGCTCACGTTCACGGGGCTCGGCGTCCTCATGGCGGTCGTGGTGGGTGCGGCCGGCGCGCAGACCATCGCGGCGAACCCGTGGGTCAACCTGTTCATCGCCCTGATCCTCGTGGCCTTCGCGCTGTCTCTCCTCGGCCTGTACGAACTGCGCCTGCCCACCGGACTGCTGAACTACATGAACCGCCAGAGCACGTCGAAGAAGGGCTACGTGGGCGTGCTCTTCATGGGGCTCACGCTGACGCTCGTCTCGTTCTCGTGCACGGCGCCGTTCGTGGGCGGGCTGCTCGCGGCGGCGGCGGGCGGCACGTGGACGTATCCGCTCCTGGGTATGCTCGCCTTCAGCATGGCGTTTGCCCTGCCGTTCGTGGTGCTCGCCCTCTTCCCGAAAGCGCTCAACGCACTGCCCCGCTCGGGCTCGTGGATGAACGTCGTGAAGGTCGTGCTCGGCTTCGTCGAACTGGCGGCGGCCATCAAGTTCATCTCGAATGCGGACCTCGTGTGGGGGTGGGGGATCGTCTCGCGCCCGCTTGCCATCGCCTTCGTCACGGTCATCTTTTTCCTCACCGGCCTCTACCTCCTCGGCAAACTCCGGCTGGCGCACGAAGAGGCGCCGGAGACCGTCGGCGTGGGACGTCTGATGGCGGCCATCTTCTTCATCGGCCTCTCGCTGTACATGCTGCCGGGCCTGCTCGGCGCGCCGCTGAACAAGCTCGACGCCTACCTGCCGCCGCGCCAGGGCACCGACGTGAGCCTGCTCGCTTCCTTCCCCACGACGACGGGAAAGGCTACCGAAGATGAAGCGTGGATCGTGGACGACCTCGAGACGGCCTTCACCCAAGCGCGCGCCGGCGGCAAACCGGTGTTCATCGACTTCACCGGGTACACGTGCACGAATTGTCGCGAGATGGAGGCCAACGTCTTCCCCCGCGCCGAGATCGCCGAGCGCTTCGCCCGTGACTACGTGCTCCTCCGCCTCTATACCGACGACCTCACGCGCGGCGAGGAGTTTCTGAACTATCAGCTTGCCCTCACCGGCACCGTCGCCCTGCCTACCTACGCCGTCGTCGATCCCGTATCGGAAAAGCTCATCGTGAAGCGCAGCGGGCTGCTCGACGCCGAAGCCTTCGCCGCCTTCCTCGACCGGGGCCTCGCGGGCTTCCGGCAGATGAACCTCGCCGTAAAATAACGCCGCGCTTTTCGACGGACGACGTCATCCGGCCTTCCGCTCCTTCCGAAGATCCACCCACCGCACATGGTCGGTTTCGATGATGCCGTACGTGTCGGTGAAGCCGGCTTCGACCTCGATCACGAACCGCGCCGCCGCCCCGCCCGAGGTGACGCTCTCCGGCGAGAGCGGCTTCGTGTATTTCGTGATGCTCACGATCTGCGAATCGGCATCGACGAAGATAATGTCGAGCGGAAGCTGGGTGTTGGCCATCCAGAAACTCTGCGGGGCGGGCTCGTCGAAGATGAAGAGCATGCCGCTCCGCTCCGGGAGGCGGGAGCGTTGCATCAGCCCGCGCGTGCGCGTCGAGTCATTGTCGGCGATCTCGATGTCGATGGTCACGATGGGCGCGCCGTCGCGGAGAAAGGTGAGCGTGCCGTCCTTGCGAAACGGAATTTCGGGGAGCACCTGCTCCGACGATGGTTTCTCTTTCGGTTCTCCGCCGCAGGCAGCGAGGAAAAAGAGCAGGAGCGGGAGGGCGAAGAGCAGTCGGCGCATGTCGATTCGAAGCGGATGATGATTTTTGGGGACGTCGGGCGGGCGCATGGGCGCGCCTTCACCCGGTGCGTTGCCACCGGACGCGGGTCGTCTCGTCGATGCCGTAGAGGTCGGCGAAGCCGGCCCGCACCTCGAGCACGTGCCGGGCCGGCCCCCCGGAGCGGATGAAGTCTTCTGAATACGGCTTCGTGTGTTTGGCGATGCTGACCACCTTCCCGTCGGAGCCGATGAAGAGGATGTCGAGCGGCAGCGGGGTGTTCTTCATCCAGAACGTTCGCGTGGTGTCGTCGTCATTGACGAAGAGCATGCCGCCGCGTTGCGGGAGGGTCCGGCGCTGCATGAGCCCGCGCGCCTGCGCCGAGTCGGTCTCGGCGATCTCGATGGCGATGCGGGTGATGATGGAGCTGTCGGGCCGGAGAAACTCGAGGTAGCCGTCGACGCGGAAGGGGATGTCGCGGGGGGGCGGGGGCGGCTCGTCGGCGCAGGCGCTCAGGCCGAGCATGAGGATCCCTGTCAGGGAGAGGAGAAGCGTCGCCCGGCGAGGGAGGCGCAAGGGAACAACGTGCATGCGCGGAAGGGTTGGGTGAAGCAATGAGGGACTACGTACCGAGGGCCCGTTCCACACGTTCCCGAAGGCCGGAGAGCCGCTCGACCGGTTCCCGGCTGAAGACGAGTCGGACGTACCCGTCGGCGTTGCGCCGGCCCCAATCCCGCATCGGCGTGGCGGCCACCTTGCCGCGTTCGAGCAGAAGGCGCGAGGCGGTGAACGAGTCCAGGCCGAGCGCGCCCACGTCGAGCAGTGCGGACCAACCGCCGGCGGCGGAATGCAGCGGCCAACCGCGCAGTTGTTCGTCGACGGTGTCGCGGCGGCGCTCCCACGTGCGAAGGCAGGCGGCAAAGTCGGCTTCCGGCTCGGCGAGGGCCGCCCGCGCGCCCGCCTGTGCGATGCCCGTGGGGGTCACCACGTTATAGAGGTGCACGCGCGCCACATCATCGATGACCGGATGCGGCCCCGCCACCCATCCGATGCGCCACCCGATCATGCGAAACTCCTTCGACACCGAGCCGACGACGAGGGTGCGCTCGGCCATCCCGGGCCACGCGGCAGGATGCAGGAACTCCCGGCCGTCGAAGAGGATGCGTTCCATCGCCGCATTGTAGATCAGCCGGAGCGAGCGACGATGGCACAGATCAACCACGAAGGCCCACTCCTCCCGGTTGAGCACGGCTCCCGACGGCATCGAGGGGTTCATGAGAAAGAGCGCCCGCGTGCGCCCGTTGACGGCCTCGGCGAGCGCGTCGAGGTCGAGCCGCCACGCACCCGCCTGCCGCACGAACGGGACGAGCCGGGGCACGGCGCCGACAAGCCGCACGCGGTTGATCATGCCCGCATAGGTGGGATCGGTGAGCACGACCTCATCGCCGGGGTCGGTGGTGGCCAGGAGCGCGTCGAGCATGCCCTCGGTGCCGCCGCACGTGATGACGACTTGGCCGGGATCGTACGGATGGCCCGTTTGCCGGGCGAGCCTCTGCGCGACGGCCTCACGGAGCTCTTCCCGACCCGTGAAGGGGAGATAACTGTTGGCGTCGGCCCGGTCGAGCGCCTCGCGGGTGGCGGCGCGGGCGGCAGACGGCGGGGGGAGGTCGGTGTCGAGGTTTTCGAGGCGGAGCACCTCGGGGTCGTCCCCGGCGGCGGCGGCCACCCGGTCGATCGAAAAGCCGGGAATATCGGTGAGACGGCGAACAGGCATGGTCCTCTGGTTCGGTAGAAGGCCGGCGAAGGAGGCCGACACGCCCCTCCTCTCCGGCAATC
>JALSSK010000226.1 GCA_026984335.1 Rhodothermales bacterium | reverse complement strand
GTATCGGCGGGCCACCCGGCGCGGCCACTCTTTGCCGTCCCACTCCACCCAGTCGTCCCACTTCTCGGGCGGCGGGTACTGGCTCATGCGCCCGTCGGGATGGATCACCGTCGTGAGGTCCACCGGCTCCGGCTTCCGGTCGGTGGGATGGAAGGCGGGCGGGCCGAAGGCCTGCGCCGCGCCGTCGCCGGCCGGCTCGGCTACCCCGACGCGCATGGGCGGAGCGCTCATCTTGAGCATGGCCGTGAGAAAGTTGGCGATGCGGTCCCTGGCGGTCGTTGCCATGTTCGTTCCCGGAAATATAGTGTCGTAAAGAATGAAAAAGGGCGGATTATAGGCGCACGTTCACCCCGAGCACGGCGATGAACGTGGCGAGTTCGTGCTTGACCGAGGTGCCCGGGACCGGACCGAACCCCGGCATCTCCCACGGTCCTTCGATGGAATTGTTGAAGCCGTACTGAAGCGCGGCTTCGAGCGTCACGCGGTCGCCGGCCACATACGAAAACCCACCGCCGAGCCGCTGCTGAATGATGGCCGGCGCGGCCGTGTTGAAGAAGGCCACCTCGTCTTTGACCGGGTTCTCGTTGTACGAGTATCCGATGCGAACGGGCAGGCGCTCGGTGAGTTTGTATTGCAGCCCGACGGCCACCACGACGATGCTTTTCCACCCAAAACCTCGCACGGCGCCGGTCTGGTCGAAGCCCACCTCGTCGAACCCTTTCGTGTTTGCGAAGTCGATGTACCGGACGTCGAGGGCGGCGTCGAAGCCGGAGGGGCCGGTGTAGCCGAGACCTGCGGAGAGGATCATCGGGTAGTCGAGGCGGAAGGTGAGCGTGCGGGGGTTGCCCACCTCGTCGGCGGCGTCGAAGGAGAAGTCGTTGAACCACTGGGGCGTTTTGATGGAGGCGGCGAGGCGTAGGCCCGAGGGCGCGTCATACTGGATGCCCGCCTGAGCGCCGAAGCCGACGGCTCCCGCTTTCGGCGCGCGGGGATACGTGGGAAAGCCGTCGCCGTTGGCGTCGTCGGGGCCGGCGGCCGGAAACGGCCCCACCTTGAGCGTGGCATAGTTGAACGTCGGCGCGAAGCCGATGGAGACGCGGTCGCTCAGGCGGTAGGCGACCGTCGGGGACACCTGCAGGAGGGCGAACTCCGAGACGAGCTGCCCGAAGCCGAAGCCGTTCGGAGGCTGGGGCGTGAGGATGGGGTTGTTCGGGTCGAGGTCGTAGTCCACGCCGAAGCCGCCGACGCCGAAGGCGCTGAAGCCGAAGGCCCACGGCGAGTCCTCGGAGGCGTGGATGTAGCCGAGGGCGGGAATCGGGAAGGGGCCGGCGTGGCTGTCGGTGCTGCCCGAGAGCGTCACCGGCGGGCCGAAGGGACCGAAGGCGCCCTGGTTCACGGTCGAAGCGACCGAGCCCGAGGGGTCGAGCACCTGCATGCTCAGGTAGAGCGTCGAGCCGGTCGTATGGGTCAATGCGCCGGGGTTCCAGTGGAGCGCCGTCAGGCCGTCCTGCGGGTTGGCCATGCCGGCTCCGGCCCAGCCCTGACCGGCGGCGCCGATGCCGTTGAGCACGTGCCCGGACTGCGCCCGTGCGCCGGGCGCGAGCAGCAGGAGGACAAACCCGAGGGCGGCCACAAAGCCTGGAGCGCGAGATTGCGAAAGCAGCGACATGAGTCTGGAGCGGTTGAGGATGAAAAGGGACGTCGATCAACTGTTCGGCGCCTCCTGCGGGGCCATGACGAAGGCGTATTCGTAGTAGTACAGCCCGACGAGACTCAGCAGCCCGGCCAGCCCCGCCGTGACGGCGTCTCCGGCAAAGAGGAGCGCGAGCGGAATCAGGTGGCCCACGGTGATGCTCCACAGCCAGAAGTGATGCCGGTAATAGCCGTGGCTGATGGCGTGTGCGGCCTGCGCGGCGGCTTCCGAGGCATGCGGCATCCCGAACTCGCCGAAGAGCGTCACGAGCAGGTCGAGCCCGACGGCGGCGGCGAAGGTGACGCGCGCCGTGTGGGCGAGGGCCTCGGGAAGCGTCATGAAGACGTCCATGACCAGCGCCGCCGCGGCGCCCGCCATGACGGCTTGCACCAGCAGATGGACCGGAAGGACGCTGCTTTGCCAGAGGTCGCGCCCCTCCGCCTGGCCGAAGAGGAACGCCGTGTAGATCGCCGCGCCCACGGCCAGGGGCAGCCCGATCCACAGGAAATACGGGCGCACCGCCGCCGCCAGGTCCGGCGAGAGGAGGCCGAAGTAGGCTCCGGCCTCGACGACCCACCACAGCCCGGCCAGCGTGCTGAAGCCGACGAGGAGGAACGCTCCGCGCACGAGCCAGCTCTTCCACTGCGGGCGCGTCAGGATGCGGAGGAAACGCTCGGGCCGCTCGAGATCGTAGACGAGCAGCCCCGTGGTGAGGCCGAGGAAGAGGAGCATCACGAAGCCGCCCGCCACGAAGGCCGGCGCGTCGAAGGCGAAGAAGCCGAGCCCGAGGCCGAGGCTCAGCAGCAGGAACAGCCCCGTGGCGATGCCTTTCGTGACGAGGTACGCCGGCACGGGCCAGTGCCACGGGATCTTGTGCTGGGCATTGTAGGCCACCTGCACCATGTGGTCGGCCATGCGCCCGTCGCCGATCATGATCGGACCGGGGCTCGGCACCCCCTGCGTCTGCGGCGTGCGGATGGGCGTGCCCGAAGCCGACGTTTTCTTCGGCACGTCCGGCAGCGAGCGCTTCGGCGGATGCGCTTCGCGGGCGTCGTCACCGTCGCCGTGGAGGGGGAGCACGTCGGCCCACAGGAACGTCTCGGGCGTGCGCGGAGTCGCCGTCGGGTGCATCGCCGCGTCGTTGCCGCCGATGTAGAAAAGCTTCGGCGCCGTGCCCTGCTCCGGCTTGCGCACCGTGACCTTGTTCTCGGCCAGCATCCGGCTGATCTCCGTGTTCGGATCGTCGAGGTCGCCCGCGATGATGGCGTGCTCGGGACAGACGACCACACACGCCGGCTCGAGCCCCACGTCGACGCGGTGCGCGCAGTAGTGGCACTTGGCCGCCGTGCCCGAGTCCGGGTCCACGTAGATGGCGTCGTACGGGCACGCCTGCATACAGGCCTTGCACCCGATGCACACGTCCGGATCGAACTCGACGATCCCGTCCTCGCGCTGGTACATCGCCGTCACCGGGCAGATGCGCACGCACGGCGGGTTGGCGCAGTGGTTGCACCGCGTCACCTGGAAGTGCCGCCGCACGTTCGGGTACAACCCCGTCTCGACGTATTTCACCCACGTCCGGTTGACGCTCAAAGGCACCTGGTTCTCGCTCTTGCACGCCGTCGAGCAGGCGTGACAGCCGATGCACGCGTCGTTGTTGATGAGGAAGCCGTAGTTCATATGCCGTTCTGCAGAGCCGGACACGGGAGCGCTTCCGGCGGTGGAAATCAAACTTGTTATATCAAGTTATGTCAAATGTCGGAGAAAGTAAAGAAAACCTCGAAAAAGAAGGAAAAGCAGGGAGCTTCGGGGCCGTCAATGAAACTATCTTCCCGCATGGCGGGCCGAGGCTGGGGACGTCCCCCCGCAGCGCATGAGAACGAGCGCATCGGGCAGGGGGGCGCCTCCACGGGTCACGGTTGGCGCGCCGCCGGGCACTGGGCTTCGGCGCATGGGAACGAGCGCTTTGGAGAGGTGATTGCCACACGGAGCGGCGTTTTTCCTTGAAATAGTCTCGATAATTCACCTCATTATATCCGGAGGAAGTTTCGCGCTTCCGGCGTTCGATTTTGAAGAAGGGGGGGGCGGCAAAATCAATGTTTTCAATCTATTATCGAGGAGTTCTTATGCGTCGTGGATGGCTCGTCATCTGGGGAATGCTGCTGTTGGCCGGTTGCACGGCCGATTTCGTGGATCCGGATGCGCGCGGGGGCGACCTGGCCGCGCATACGGTGTCGTATCGCGTCGAAGGGACGTACGCGGCGTGCACGATCCGGTACGTCGGGGAGACGCGTGAGCTGGTCACCGTGGAGGATGCGACTTTGCCGTGGGAGACGAAGTTCGGCGTGACGATCAGGGAGAAGGGCGCGCCGTTCGGGGCTTCGGTGCGCGCCACGTGCGCCGACCCGGACCGGCTCGGCAAATCCGTGGCGACGGTCTTCGTCGACGGCGCGATGAAGGACCGGGGCTCGGCGACGGGCTTCGGCGCGACCGTGCGGGCGGCCTCGGCCGTCACCGTGGGCGGATAGCCGTCTTCACACGACGTTCCCGCCAAGGTCGCCGGGACGGTTGACGTTGCGGAGCGGGGCCTCGGGCAGCGGCGCGACGCGCACGGCGCCGAGGCGCTCGAGCAGGCCGCGCATCGAGCGGCGTCCGCTCCGGAGCCGCGCCTCGACGACGGGCAGGATCCGGGTCGCATAGCAGGCGCACAGCGGCTGAAGCCGCCCGTCCGGCGTCTGCGCCACGACGGCGTCGAGGCCGGGTGTGCGGCGGCGTATGATCGCTTCGAGCGCGTCCGGTGTGAGGAAGGGCATATCGCACGCGACGACGAGGAGCCACGGCGTTCGGCAGGCGCGGAGGCCCGCCTCGAGCCCCGCCAGCGGGCCGGCGCCCGGCACGGCGTCTTCCACCACGCGCACCCCCGGCAGCCCGTAATCCTCGCCGCCTTCGCGCACGCTCACGAGCACCTCCTCCGTCACCGCCGACACCGCCTCGAAGACGCGCGCGATCATCGTCCGGCCTTCCACCGCCGCGCGCGCCTTGTCCGCGCCGAAGCGGCGGCTCGCGCCTCCGGCGAGAATCAGCCCCGTGATCGAGTCATGCATGGCGGCTTCCGAAAAGAGAGAGGGGAACCGTACCAGTGCGAGAAGATAGACGTTGTGCTCGACACGACAAACACGGCTTTTTTCGGCACGGAGGTGTGCGCACGTGAACCGAAGAAAAAATGTCCCTGTCATAGCGATCGCCTGGTGCGTTTGGGCGCTTTTTCGGATGGCGGCTTCCGCCGTGTATGCCCAGCCGGAACCGCCCGCCGCACGCTCCGGGCTTCCCGCCTTCTCGCCTGAGAGCGGACGCCCGTTTCGGCAATATTTCTCCCCGGAGGTGTACCGTGGGCACGTGCAGACGTGGTCGGTGGTGCAGGACGGCCGCGGGATCATTTACGTGGGCAACAACCACCGTGTGCTCGAATACGACGGCGCCGAGTGGCGGCACATCCCGATCCCGAACGAGAGCATCGCGCGCGGGCTGGCCGTCGACACCGACGGCACGGTGTACGTCGGCGCGCAGGGAGAGATCGGCTACCTCGAGCCCGATGCCGCCGGCGGCGAGCGATACGTCTCGCTGATGGAGCATCTTCCCGAAGACGCCCGCGACTTCGCCGACGTGTGGCGCGTGGTCGTGCTTTCGGACGGGGTCTATTTCCAGAGCACCCGGCAGCTCATGCGATGGGACGGGCGGACGCCGATGCGCGTCTGGCGCGCCGGGACCCGCTTTCGCCCCGCCTCGGTGGTGCGCGATACGCTCTTCGTCTCGGAAGACGGGCGCGGCCTGCTCGCGCTCGAGGGCGACAGCCTGAGGCTCGTGCCCGGCGGCGCGGTCTTCGCCGGCAAGCCGGTCTACGCCGCCTTGCCGGCGCCGGGCGGCGGCCTCCTCATCGGGACGAGCGACCACGGACTCTACCGCCGGGCGGGCCGCGCCTTTGCGCCCGCGCCCACCGACGCCGACAGCCTGCTCACGACGGGCTTCCTCTACAACGGCGTCATGCTTCCCGGCGGGATGTCGGTCTTCGGGACGATCCGAAAGGGGGGCGTGATCCTCTCGCCCGAAGGACGGCTCGTGCGGAGACTCACGCCCGAGATGGGCGTGCCGGAGGATCCGATCCTGGGACTCTTCGTGGACCGGGAAGGGGCGCTCTGGATGGCCCAGGACGGCGGCGTCGTGCGGCTGAACCTCACGGCTCCCATGACGTTCTTCGATCGAACGCTCGGCTTCGGGAGCACCGTGGATCAGGTGCTCCGTCACCGGGGCCGGCTCTACGCGGCCACGAACGAAGGCCTTCGGCGGCTGGAGGCGACCCCGGGCGGCGTGCCGCGCTTCCGCCCGACGGGAGGGGTCGAGGGGCAGGTCTGGAAGCTCGTCGACGTCGGGGATGCGCTGGTCGTCGGAGCCATCGGCGGCGCGTACGTGGTGCGGGACGGACGCGCCGAGCGCATCCGCACGGCCCGGCACGTCTTTACGCTCTACCGCGATCCCGACGCGCCCGACCGCATCTTCGCCGGCCTCGACGACGGACTGGCCGTCCTGGAACGCCGCAACGGCCGGTGGCGCGACGCCGGACGGGTCGAAGGCGTCACCGAAGAGATACGCTCCATCGCCCGGACCGGCCCGCATACGCTGTGGCTCGGCGCCGCTTTTCAGGGCTTGATCGAGGTCGATTTTCGCGACGGCATGGACCGACCGCCCCGCGTCTTCCGGTACGGCGTGGACGACGGCCTCCCCGAAGGACGCGTGTACCTGTTCCACCTCGCCGGGCGGTGGAAAGTGGGCACGCTCAAAGGCCTCTTCGACTTCGGGAGCGTGCCCGACGGCGCGGGCGGACGCCGGCTCCGCCTCACCCCCGACACCACCGTCTCCGCCGCTCTCGCCGACCCCGCGAGCGACTTCTTCCGCATGGTCGAAGACGCGCGGGGCAACGTGTGGGCCCGCGTCGGCGGCAAGACGGGCGTCTTCCTCAAAGAACCCGACGGGCGGTACCGGTGGGTGTGGGACCGGACGCCCCTGCGCCGCATCTCGCAATCCACGCTCTCGCTCTTTCCGGAGGAGAACGGCGTGGTCTGGATCGGGCGCGGCAGAGACCTGGTGCGCTTCGACACGCGCCGGGCGTTTACGCTCCAACCTCCGGCTTCCGCCGTGATTCGACGCGTGGTCGTCATGGGAAACGACTCGCTTCTCTACGGCGGCTATCCGGGCGCCGTTGCCTCCCCGCCGCTCCTCGATTATGCGGACCACAACCTGCGTTTCCACTATGCGTTGCCCGTCTTCGACGATCCCGACGCCACGCGCTATCAGGTCCGCCTCGACGGTTTCGACGCGGGCTGGTCGGAGTGGACGGCGGAGACGTTCAAGGAGTACACCAACCTTCACGAGGGCGAGTACCGCTTCCGCGTCCGGGCGCGCGACGTGTACGGGCGCATCAGCGAGGCGGGCACGTATGCGTTCGTCGTGCGCCCGCCGTGGCATCGGACGGGCTGGGCCTATCTCGGCTATGCGCTCCTGATCTTCGGGCTGCTCTACGGGGCGGCGCGGGGGCAGCGGGAAATGCACCGGGCGCGGGAGCGAAAGCTCGAACGTCAGGTGCGCGAACGCACCGCCGAGGTCGAACGCCAGCGCGACCAGCTCGAAAGGCAGGCCGCCCGGCTGGCCGAGCTCGACCAGATCAAGTCGCGCTTCTTCGCCAACATCACGCACGAGTTCCGCACGCCGTTGACGCTCACCATCGGCCCCCTCGAAGACCTCCTCGACGCTTCCGAACTCGCCGTGGACGACGCCGAGCAGGTCCGTCTCAGCCTCCGGAACGCACGCCGGCTGCTGCGCCTGATCAACCAGATCCTCGACGTCTCCCGGCTGGAGGCCGGTCGGCTCCACCTCCACGCCCGCCCGTATGACCTGCCGGCTTTTCTCCGCGAACTCGTGCGGGCGTTCACCCCGCTGGCGGAGCGGAAACGCCTCGCGCTCACCTTCGAGACCGGAGCGGAGTCGCTCTTGCTCTATTTCGATGCGGATCAGATGGAAAAGGTCTTCGGCAACCTGCTCTCGAACGCGCTCAAGTTTACGCCGGAGGGGGGAGCGGTGCGCGTGACCGTGAGCGAGGATGCCGGCCACGCCGTCGTCCGTGTGGCCGACACCGGGCCGGGCATCGCGCCGGACGACCGCGCGCACGTCTTCGACCGTTTTTACCAGACCGGCGAGTCCGACTCGAAGCTTCAGCCGGGCACCGGCATCGGGCTGGCGCTGGTCAAGGAGCTGGTCGAGCTCCACGGCGGGACCATCGCGCTGGAGAGCGCCCTCGGGCGCGGCGCGACGTTCGTCGTGCGCCTGCCGAAAGGGAAGGACCACCTCGCGCCGGATCAGGTGGCGGAGCAGGAGCCGCATGCGGAGACAAACGAAGCGGATGAGGACCGGCTCGCGCGGTATGCCGATCTGCCGGAGCCTGCGGGCGGCGAAGCGCCGGATGCAGGCGCCGACGTGCCGCTCGTGCTCGTCGTCGACGACAACGCTGAGCTGCGGGCTTTCGTGCGGCGGCACCTCGAGCCGGCCTATCGCGTCGCCGAGGCGGAGGACGGCGCGACGGCCCTGGCCCTGGCCCGGCAGTGCGTGCCCGACCTCATCGTCTCCGACGTGATGATGCCCGGCATGGACGGCGACGCCCTCTGCCGCGCCGTCAAGGCCGACCCCGAGATCGACTTCGTCCCGGTCATCCTTCTGACGGCCCGCGCCTCGATGGAAGGGAAACTGCAGGGACTCGAAGAGGGCGCGGACGATTATCTGACCAAGCCTTTCGAGATGCGCGAACTCGTCATGCGGGTGCGCAACCTGATCGAGCAGCGCCGCCGCCTCCGCGCGCGATGGGCGGGCGACGGCGCGGCCCTCCGGCTCACGGCGCCCGAGGTGACGCCGTCGGACGAGGCTTTCCTTCGCGCCGTGCTCGAGGCCATCGAGGAAGGCATGGCGGACGAGACGTTCTCCGTGGCACGCCTCGCCGAAGCCGTCGGGCAGAGCCGGGTGAACCTCCACCGAAGGCTCAAGCAACTCTCGGGCAAAACCCCTTCGGAATGGATCATGGGCTTGCGCCTGGAACGGGCCGCCGCGTTGCTCTCGGGCGGCGCGGGCTCCGTCTCCGAAGTGGCGTACGGCGTGGGCTTCAAGAGCGTGTCGTACTTCTGCAAATGCTTCCGCGAACGCTACGACGTCACGCCCGCACGGTACCGCGCCACGGCCTGACGGCGCGCGGCCCATCCTCCCATCCTACGCACCTCTTTCCTCTCGAACGCCCCTCTCCAGGCCGTTTTTTACCTCAGTGACATCCTTTGTTACCTGAGTGATATCTCCTTTTCGGCGGCAAGGCCCATCTTTTCCGGCGCGCTCCCTTTCATGCTCACCGGACCCGTTATGCTGCTTGCGCTCGCTTTGAAAACCGGTTCCTCGCCGGAGGATGCTGCGGATAACTGTTTCCTGATCGTCGATGACAATGATGAGATGCGGGCCTACATCCGGCGATGCCTGCGCACCTACGGCGGCAAGGAAAACTGCTTTCTCGAAGCCGCCGACGGGCTCGAGGCGCTCTCGCACCTGGCCCGCCATGCCGTGCGGGTGGTGATCACCGACGTGGTAATGCCCCGCATGGACGGGCTTGCGCTGTGCCGGGAGATCGGGCGGCGGCATCCCGGCACCCCCGTGCTGGTGGTCACCGGCGAGGTGCCGGCCGAAGCGCAACGCCTGGCCCAGAGCATCGACGCCGGAGCCGCGCTCACCAAACCGTTCAATGCGCGCCGGCTTCGGGCTTCCCTCGACCGGCTGCTCAATCCCGCCTGACTTTTTTCGTGTGATTTTCTTTCCCTATTGATCCCTGACTGCGGAAATCCCATGAAACGTTTCCCTCGCTTCTCCACGTTTCGCCTGCTCATGGGCGCGCTTCTCTGGCTCGCCGCGACGAACGCCCGCGCACAGGACACCGTCCCCGGCACGCTGCTCTCGTTCGACGGCGTCGACGACTACATGATCGTGCCCGACGACGACGCCCTCGACCTGACCACCTTCACCGTCGAGACGTGGGTCCGCATGGACGCCGTCATCCCCGACTGGCAGCCCCTCATCATCAAGGAGAACCAGTTCGTCACCATCGTCGAGCGCAACTACGGGATGTGGATCGTTCCGAACGAGCGACGGATCCACGTTTCCATGACCGAGGCGGATTGCATCACCGGAGACGCGTCTACCTTCGACAGCGTGGGCGAGCTCACGTTGGGCGCGTGGCATCACGTGGCCATGACGTACGACGGGGCGAGCTTCAACCTCTACATCGACGGCGTGCTCGACGGCGCGCACCCGGTCTCGATCACGCCGTGTCAGGCCACGGGCCCGGTGATGTTCGGCTGGGGCGGTTTCGTTTACTCGCCCTTCGACGGGGCGCTCGAGGAGGCGCGCATCTGGAGCGTGGCCCGGACGGAGACGGAGATCCGGGAGGGGATGCACCGCACGATGACGGGCGCCGAGCCGGGGCTCGTCGCCTACTGGCAGTTCAACGAGGGAACCGGCACGACGGCGGCGGACGTCGTCGGCGGGCATGACGGCGCGCTCGTAGGCGGCGCGCCGTGGGAGTCCTCGCTCGTGCCCGTCGGCGGCGGCGTGAGCGCCACGGCCACGGCTTCCCTCGGCGCGGTCGACTTCCCCGGCACGGACCTGACGATGAACTTCACCGCCAACGACGCCGCCGATCCGATCACCGTCACCCGCCTCGACGGCGCGCCCCCGGTCGCTCCGGGCATGCTCTTCACGCCGTTCGACGCGCAATACTGGGTCGTCGAACGCTTCGGCCCGGGCGCCTTCGACGTGGACGTGACGTTCACCGTGAGCGAGGACCTGACGGCGGCGGACGAGGCCGATCCCGGGCGCGTCAAGCTGTTCCGCCGGTCGGCCACGGCCGACGACGAGACGTGGGGCGTGGCGGCTTCGGCCTCGAGCGTGGACGCGGCGGCAAATACGGCGACGTTCTCGGGGTTGACCGGCTTCGGGCAGTTTCTTCTCGGCCGCAGCGGCACGCCCGACACGGAGGCAGGCACGCTGCTCGGCTTCGACGGCGTCGACGACCGCGCTTTTGCCCGGACCGACCTGGACCTCGGCGCATCGGACGTCACGCTCGAGGCCTGGGTCCGGCGAACCTCCTCCGGCACGAACGACTTCTTCTTCTCTTACGGCGACGTCAACGAAGGTGTCAACCAGGGGCTTTCGATGGGCTTTCGCCCCACCAACGTGTTTGCTTTCGGCTTCGCGGGGGGCAATGACCTCGACACGCCCGACACGTACACCGACACCGAATGGCACCACTGGGCGGGGGTCTATGACCGCGCAAACGCGACGCGCGTGATTTACCGGGACGGGGTCGAGGTGGCTTCGGACGCAGGAGTCGTTCCTTTCGAGGAGGTGGCAAATCCGGAACTGTACCTCGGGCGGTTTTTCCTGCAGAACGGGTCGGACTTCGGGGGTGAGATAGAGGAACTTCGCATCTGGAGCGTGGCCCGGACGGAGACGGAGATCCGGGAGGGGATGCACCGCACGATGACGGGCGACGAGCCGGGGCTGGTGGCGTACTGGCAGTTCAATGAAGCCACCGGCGCGACGGCGGCGGACGTCGTCGGCGGGCACGACGTGGACCTGATCAACGGCACGGCCTGGGCCGAGTCCGACGTTCCCGTGGCCGGCGGCGTGAGCGTGACCCGGACCGAGGCCGACGGGACGGTGGACTTCTCGGCGGCCGGCGTGACGATGGACTATATCTCGCAGAGCGGCGCCTCGGTCACCGTCACCCGCCTCGACGGTGGGCCCTCCTCGCTGCCCGAGGGCGGCTCCGTCGAGACCCCCTTCGACAGCCGGTACTGGATCTTCGAGCGGGAGGGCGCGGGCAGCTTCGACGTGGACGTCACCTTCACCGTGAGCGAGGACCTGACGAACGACGTGGCCGGGCGTCTGCTCCTCTTCCGCCGCGACAGCCGGGCCGGAAGCGACGCGCCCTGGGAACAGGTCGGCGCGGCCGACAGCCTCGACGCGGCCGCCGGCACGGTCACCTTCCGCGGCTTGACGGCCTTCAGCCAGTTCATCATCGTGCGCGCTCCGGCGGCGCAGCCCGTCCCCGGCACGCTCCTCGACTTCGACGGCGTCGACGACTACGTGATCGTGCCCGACGACGACGCCCTCGACCTGACCACCTTCACCGTAGAAACGTGGGTCCGCATGGACGCCGTCATTCCCGACTGGCAGCCCCTCATCGTCAAGGAGAACCAGTTCGCCTCCATCGCCGAGCGCAACTACGGGATGTGGATCGTTCCGAACGCGCAACGGGTCCATTATTCCATGACCGGGGCGGATTGCGCCGTAGCCTCCGGGATCGGTTTCGAGAGTGCGGGCGAGCTCACGCCGGGCGCGTGGCATCACGTGGCCATGACGTACGACGGGGCGAGCTTCAACCTCTACATCGACGGCGTGCTCGACAGCGCGCACCCGATGTCGATCACGCCGTGTCAGGGCACGGGGCCGGTGATGTTCGGCTGGGGCGGCAGTGTGTATTCGCCCTTCGACGGGGCGCTCGAGGAGGCGCGCATCTGGAGCGTGGCCCGGACGGAGACGGAGATCCGGGAGGGGATGCACCGCACGATGACGGGCGCCGAGCCGGGGCTCGTCGCCTACTGGCAGCTCAACGAGGGCAGCGGCGTCACCGCCTTCGACATCGTGGGCGGCAACGACGGAACGCTCACGAACATGGACGCCGCCGCCTGGGTCGCGTCCGACGTGCCCGTCGGCGGCGGCGTGAGCGCCACGGCCACGGCCGCCCCCGGCACGGTGGACTTCTCCGCCGCCGGCGTCACGATGGACTTCGTGACGAACGAAACCGGCGACCCGATCACCGTCACGCGCCTCGACCTCGATCCGTTCGACGCGCCCTCGGGGGCGGAGCTGGCGTTTCTCGGCGGGCGGTACTGGGTCGTCGAGCGCTTCGGCGACGGCGCCTTCGAGGCTTCGCTCACGTTCACGCTCGACGACCTGACGGCGGAGGACGCCGCCGATCCCGGACGTCTCAAGCTGCTCCGCCGCGACAGTCGCGCCAGGGGAGGGACGTGGTCCGTCGTCGCGCACGGCGTCTCCGTCGACGACGGCGCGGGCACGGTCACCTTCGACGGCCTCACCGGCTTCAGCCAGTTCGCCGTGGCTCGTGGGGGCACGCCCGGAACGCTCGCCGGCAACGCCGCCTCCTTCGGCGGCTTCGACTACGTCGACCTCGGCGACCTCGGCGACTTCGGGCGGCGGCTCGAACACGCCACGACGTCGTTCTGGATGAAAAGCACGACCACCGCCTCGGGCGCGATCCTGAAGGTCGAAGTCGACCCCGACGTGCCCACCTCTCCGATTTTCGCCGTCGAGGCGAACCGGATCCTCTCGACGGGTTGCACGGTCGGAGACGAACCGGGGGCGACCACGTTCTATCTCCGCGACAACGCCGGGAAGGCGCTCGCCCGGTACGTCACCGAGGACCTGTACGACGGCGCGTGGCACCACGTGGTCTGGGTGATCGAAGACGCGGCGGCCAACGCGATGACGGTGTACGTGGACGGCGTCCCGGCGACCCTCGAAGGCAGTTGTTCGCAGAGCCCCGCCACGTTCGTCGACTGGGGCGCCTCGCTCTTCGCAGGCGCGGCCAACGAGGGCGGAACCGCTGCCGACGCCGTCGCCGTCTCGCTCGACGAACTGCGGCTCTTCGACGTGAGCCGCACGGCGGAGGAGGTGCGCGCCTCGGCGCATCGCCCCCTCGACGGCGACGAGACCGGCCTCATCGCCTACTGGCAGTTCGACGAAGCCGACGGCGATCCGACGGCCGTCGATGTGGTGGGCGGGCACGACGGGACGTTTGTGAACGGCGCCGCCACGCGCATCGCTTCGACGATCCCGCTCGGCGCCGGCGTCTTCGCCTTCGAAGTCGAGACCGGCGGAACGCTGGTCTTCGGCGCAACGGGGCTCACCGCCGAATACTTCTCGCACAGCGCCTCCGGCGTCGGCGTCACCCGCATCGACCGGGCGCCGACGAACCCGCCGGTCGGGTCGAGCATCGCGCTTCTCGACAGCACGTACCGGGTCATGGAACGCTATGACGGCGGGCCGTTCTCCGCCGACCTCACCTTCGCGACCGGCGGGCTGACGACCGACGACGAGGCTGACCC
>JALSSK010000225.1 GCA_026984335.1 Rhodothermales bacterium | reverse complement strand
AACGAGCCCCGATGTTGCTGCACGTCATCGCCTCGGGATGGCTCCCGCGCAGAATACGAAGGACGTTGTATTGCGCCGGCGTGATGCCGAAGGGCGCCATGGCGGCGGTGAGTTCACTCGTCAACCACGAACTCGTGACCAGAATGTTGAACATGGCTTCCTGTCCCGGGGAGGGGAACCGTTCTTGTTGAATGAGGTCCGCGAGCTTCATACGATGCGTGGAGGGATCGCAAGGAAAGGGGCGTTTCCGAGAGGCGCGCCGGAATACTTGTTCCAACGGGCACGTACCGGCAAACGCCGCATCCGGTCCGGCGTTCCTCCGCGCGGGGGCTACGAGGCGTCGGCTTCGGCCGTGGGCAGCGTAAAACCGAACGTGGAGCCGCGCCCGGGACTGCTTTCGACCATGAGCGCGCGGTCGTGCGCGCCGAGGATATGCTTGACGATGGCGAGCCCGAGGCCCGTGCCGCCCTGCGCGCGCGAACGGCTCTTGTCCACCCGGTAAAAACGCTCGGTCAGACGCGGGAGGTGCTCCGGAGCCAGGCCGATGCCGTTGTCGACGACGGAGACCTTCACTTCCCCCGAGGCGAGGGGCCGCGCCACGATCTCCACACTTCCGCCGCAGTCATTGTATTTGATGCCGTTCTCGGCCAGGTTGATGAGCACCTGCCGGATGCGGCTGCCGTCGCCCATCACCGGCGGGAGCGTCTCCGGCGCCCGATAGCGGAGCGAGATGCCCTGCTCCTCGGCAATGGGCTCGAGCAGCTCCACCACGTCGCGCACCACGCGCCGGAGGTCGAACGGCGCATGCTCCATCTTCAGTTCGCCCGTCTCGATGCGCGAGATCTCGGCCAGGTCGGCGGCGAGGTTGCTCAGCCGACCGGCGTTGCGGAGGATTTTCTCGACGAAGGACCGGTTGACGTCCGCATCGTCGAGCGCGCCATCGAGCAGGGTCTCGGCGAAGCCGCGAATGGAGAAGATCGGCGTTTTGAGTTCGTGCGAGACGTTGCCGAGGAACTCGCGGCGGTAGTTCTCGACCTTTTTGAAGGCGCACAGGTCCTTTTCGAGCGCCTGCCCGGTGCGGTAGACCTCCCCCAGCAGCCGGTCGAGTTCGTCGCCGGCGGGGCGGCGCGTCGCCGCGAGATCGTCGAAGCGGTGGCGGCGGATCTGCTCCAGCGTGGCGGCGGCCAGCGCGAGCCGCGCGGCGAGCATCCGGCGAGCGACGCCGTAGGCGACGGCTCCCAGCGCGAGGCCGGAGACGAGCGCGAGGCCGAAGACGAGCGCGAGCCCCGGACGTCCGAGGTCGAAGGCGAGACCGAGCGCGAGACCGAGCGCCGCCGCCGCTCCGCCCACCGCCAGTCCCATCTTCGCGGCCAGCCCCGGCCTCACACGCCGCGCCCCCGGAGCGGCGCCCGCTTCCGAAGCGTCGGAGACGTCGAAGGCGTCCCGGGGAAAAGGTTGCCTGTCGCTCATCGCAAGGGAGAAACGTTTTTCATAGATTCGCCCGGCCGCGCTATCCTTTGAACCGATAGCCCACACCCTTGACCGTTTCGATATAGCCGTCGCCGAGCTTTTCCCGAATCTTTCGCACGTGCACGTCCACGGTGCGATCCACCACGTACACGTCGCGCCCCCATACCTGATCGAGGAGGACCTGCCGGCTGAACACCTTGCCGGGCCGGGCCGCCAGAAAGCGGAGCAGTTCGAACTCTTTTCGCGGAAAACGGAGGGCCTCGCGCTCGCCGTCGCGCGTGCGATAGACGAGATAGCGGTCGCGGTCGATTTCGAGGTCGTGGATGCGGAGCAGGTCCGGCGGCGTCTCATACCGGTGGGCGCCGCGGAGGAGCGCCTTCGCCTGGCTGAGCAATACGGGGATGGAGATGGGCTTCGTCAGGTAGATGTCCGCCCCGACGTCGAGCCCCCGGACGTGCGTTTCCTCTTCGCTTCGGGCCGTCAGCATCATGATGGGGACGTGGCGGAGGCGCGCGCTCTGGCGCAGCCGCCGGCAGGCCTCGATGCCGTCCATCCGGGGCATCATGACGTCGAGGACGACGAGGTCGGGCGGTTTCGTTTCGGCGGACTCGAGCGCTTCCACGCCGTCGCGCGCGCGCCGCGTCTCGAAGCCGGCGCGCCGCAGGTTGTATTGCAGAAGGTCGAGGATGTCCTCTTCGTCATCGACGAGGAGGATCACGGGCGTGTTGGTGTTTTGCGCTTCGGCTTCCATGGTGATCGGGTGGGGCATCATGGCGAAAGACGGGGTAGGGTTCGGGGGAAAATTACACGCCGCGCCGGGCCGTCATGTTACCGCAGTATTAAAAACATATTCCCCGGGCGGTCGTAAAAGGGCGCGTTCGAACGATTTAGGCGTAGCTTCACACGTTCAAGCGCCGGCGCGCGGGCGCGGAGCCGCGATCCGGCAAACATGAAAAGAGGACCGGCAGGCATGAGAAGAGGCATTCGAGGCGGGCTGTGGGCGATGGTGGCGGCGGCGCTGCTCGGGACGTTCGGGGAGGCGGCCGGGCAGGATGCGCACGCCGTCACGCTCGCGGCGGTCAAATACGGCGGCGGCGGGGACTGGTATCAGGCGCAGACGCCGTTGCCGAACTTCATCCGGTTCGTGCGCGAGAACACCCTCATCGACGTCGCGCCCGAGGCAAAGGTGGTCGAACTCACGAGCGACAAGCTCTTCACGTTCCCCTTCCTCTTCCTCTCCGGCCACGGCAACGTCAGGCTCAGCCGGGACGAGGCCGCCCGGCTCCGGCGATACCTCATCGGCGGCGGCTTCCTCTACGTAGACGACGACTACGGGATCGACAAGTACATCCGGCGGGAGATGAAGAAAGTCTTCCCCGAACTCGAGTTCGTCGAGTTGCCGTTCGGGCACGAGATCTATCACACCCACTTCGAGTTTTCGAACGGCCTGCCGAAGATCCACGAGCACGACGGCAAGCCGCCGCAGGGCTTCGGCCTGATCTACGGCGGGCGGCTCCTCGTCTATTATACGTACGAGACGAACATCAGCGACGGGTGGGAGTCGCCCGAGGTGCACCACGATCCGCCCGAGAAGCGCCGGGCCGCCCTCCAAATGGGCGCGAACATCCTGGCGTACGCCCTGATGCATTGAGCGAAGGCCGGGCCGGCGGCCTGTTTACGAAACACGCACAGCGAAACACACAACGGATCACAGCCCGCCCCCGGTCATGCGCATCCTCCTTTCCCTGCTCGCCGGTTTCGCTCTTGCCGCGCTCGTCTTCACCAACCCCGGCATGGATGATTTTCAGGCGTTCGTCCGGGCGCGCTCGGAGACGGTGATCCGGGGAGAGGCGGGCGAAGGGACCTTCGCCCGCATGCTCTCGCGCTTCGGCGCGCAGGTGGCGGGCGCGCTCGTCAACCGCGTCAGCGACCGCGACGACTACGGCCTCTTCAGCGTCTACACCATCGACTTCGGCGGCGACGGGCAAGCGGACGAGCGGTGGCGCTTCATAGGTGCGGCGGGCCGTTTCTTCGAGATCGACGCGCCGGCCTCCCTCCGCAACGGCCGGCGGCGATAAAAGAAAAATTCGCGGGTTAGAAAAAGGGATTCTCTGTACCTTGCCTCCGATCCCGGCCGCCGGTTCTTATCCACATTGACCTTCGAAAAAGAGATGACCGAACTCGAACGGAACGACCCCGAAGTGTATCGCGCCATTGAGCAGGAGGTGGAGCGCCAGAACAACGGCCTCGAGCTGATCGCCTCCGAAAACTTCGTCTCGAAGGCGGTGCTTCAGGCGATGGGCTCCGCGCTGACGAACAAGTATGCCGAGGGGTTGCCGGGCAAGCGCTATTACGGCGGCTGCCGGTTCGTGGACGTGGCCGAGAACCTCGCGCGCGACCGGGCGAAGACCCTCTTCGGCGCGGAGTGGGTGAACGTGCAGCCGCACTCGGGCGCTTCGGCCAACGCCGCCGTCTACCTGACGCTCCTCCAGCCCGGCGACACCTTCCTCGGGCTCGACCTCGCCCACGGCGGCCACCTCACGCACGGCAGCCCGGTCAACTTCTCCGGCCTCCTCTATCACGCCGAGTACTACGGCGTCGAGAAAGACGGGCCGATGGCGGGCCGCATCGACATGGACAAGGTGCGGGACAAGGCGCGCGCCCTCCGCCCGAAGATGATCTCCATCGGCGCGAGCGCCTACCCGCGCGACTTCGACTATGCCGCTTTCCGCGACATCGCCGACGAGGTGGGGGCGTTCCTCTGGATGGACATGGCGCATCCGGCGGGCCTGATCGCCGCCGGCCTGCTCAACGACCCGTTGCCGCATGCACACATCGTCTCGACGACCACCCACAAGACGCTCCGGGGGCCGCGCGGCGGGATGCTCCTCCTCGGCAAGGACTACGAGAACCCCTTCGGGAAGGTCGCCCCGAAGAGCGGGCGCGTCAAGCGGATGAGCGAGCTCTTCGACTCGGCCGTGTTCCCCGGCACGCAGGGCGGCCCGCTGATGCACGTCATCGCGGCGAAGGCGGTGGCCTTCGGCGAGGCGCTCCGGCCCTCGTTCAAGGCGTACGCCGAACAGGTCGTTAAGAACGCGAAAGCCATGGCCGATGCCTTCCTCGAACGCGGCTACGAGGTCGTCTCCGGCGGCACGGACAACCACCTGATCCTGATCGATCTCCGCAACAAAGGCCTCACGGGCAAGACGGCGGAGGCGGCGCTTCAGGCGGCCGAGATCACGGTGAACAAGAACATGGTGCCGTACGACGACAAGAGCCCCTTCGTCACGAGCGGCATCCGGCTCGGCGCGCCCGCGATGACCACGCGCGGCTTCACCGAAGACGAGTTCCGGCACGTCGTCGCCATGGTCGACCGGGTGCTGGCGCGCCCCGGCGACGAGAACGTGGCGGCGGAGGTGCGGGGCGAGGTGCACGAGCTGTGCCGCCGCTTCCCGCTGTACGATTTCGTGGTGGCCTGAGCCGGGGGCCGGAACGGATCGCGGGGCCGGACGGTTCACGCTATTCCGGCGGCCCGCCGCCCGCATGATGACGTGGAGCCGCCGCGAGGACCGGCGCCTCCACCTTGACCTCCAGACACACCATGGCCAACGGTACGTTAAGCTCATCCACTTATGCCGACCTCGTGGATCTGGGTCGCCGCCTCTACGACCGCGCGCTCGTGCGGCGGGAGCGGGAAGCCATCACCGACCCGCGCGGGCAACCCATCGGGTGGCTGCTCGACACGCGCATGCCGATGCTCGACGGCGCGCTCTTCAGCGAGGTCGGCGAGGTGCTGGCCGAACGGCTGCGGGCCAAAGGCGTGCATCAGGTGGCGGGCTTCGGCTTCGGCGCGTTCGCGCTCGTGTGCGCCGCGCTCTCGGCCCCCGGCGCCCCGCGCTTCAGCGGCGGCTTCATCCGCGAGAAACGCAAACCCCACGGACGACGACGCCTCGTCGAGGGTCCGCTCGACCGCAGCCGCCCCGTCGTCCTGCTCGACGACATCCTCAACAGCGGCCGGAGCGCCTCGCGCGCGCTCGCACTCCTGCGCGGCGACGGCTTCGAGGTGGCCGGCATCATGACCCTGTTCAACTTCACCTGGAGCGGCGGGCGCGCCCGCATGGAAGCCCAGGGCCTCTGGGTGGACGCCCTGCTCGACCTCAACCTCCGCGACAGCAGCCGGAGCAGCTCCGACTCCGCCTGAAACCCTTTGGCGCGCCTTCCGTTCGCCCGTGAACCCCCAACCTTGAGCCGCGAACCATGAAACGCTTCGGGACACGCACCGCCGACAAAAAGCTCCCCGCCGGCATGCAGGGGGACGGCGCGGCCCGGCCCCCGGAGACGCCCTCACAGGCGGAAATGGCGGAAATGTCGTTCCTCGACCACCTCGAAGAACTCCGGTGGGCGCTCATCAAAGGGCTCGGCGGCATCCTCGGCGTGACCCTCGTGGCGACCTTCTTCCGCCGCTGGATCATCGAGAACATTCTCCTCGGACCGAAGAAGCCGGACTTCTTCATGTACAAGCTCTTCGGCATCGAAGCCACCGAGTTCGTGCTTCAGAACCGCACCATCACCGGGCAGTTCTTCGCCGACATCGGGACGGTCATCGCCGTCGGCGTCGTGCTCGGCTCGCCGGTGTTCGTCTACAGCATGTGGCGCTTCATCGAGCCGGGGCTGTATCCGAACGAGCGGAGCGGGCTGCGCTTCGCGGCCGTCTTCGCGACGTTCTTCTTCATGCTCGGCATCGCCTTCGGCTACCTCGTCATCACGCCGCTGGCGCTTCAGTTCTTCGCCAACTACAGCATCTCGCCGGAAATCCAGAACGAGTTCGACATCACCAGGTACTTCAGCATGGTGACGTTCTGGTCGTTCGGCGTCGGGGTGCTCTTCGAGATGCCCGTGGTGATCTACTTCCTGGCGAAGCTCGGCATCGCCACGCCCGAGATGTTGCGCCGTTTCCGCAAGTATGCCCTGATCGTGACGCTGATCCTCGGCGCGGTCTTCACGCCGCCGGACCCGATCTCGCAGGTGCTCGTGGCGATGCCGTTGCTCTTGCTCTACGAGCTGTCGATCCACATCGCCGTGGTCGTCGAACGGCGCCAGGCGCGGGCGATGAAAAAGGCGCTCGAATAGACCGGGACGACGCCTCCGAACCCAGGCATTTATACGGGGATCCCGTAACTTTTAGAGACACCGCCGCGCTAAACTTCGGACGGTTTTCCTCTGTACCCAGCCCGCAGGTCCGTTGTGATGAAGAAAAAGGCGCTCTTCCTCTCCGTGTTTTTCATGGCCGCGCTCGCGCTCGGCATGTTCGTCGGCTCCTGGATGCCGCGCGACGACGACTTTTTCGCCCTTCGAAAAAACTATCAGATCTTCGGGGCGCTCTATGAGGAGCTGGTCGTCGGCTACGTGGACAAGCTCGATCCGGAGAAGATGATGCACACCGGCATCGACGCGATGCTCCGCGACCTCGACCCGTACACCAACTTCTACGACGAGGTCGACAACGCCGACATCGACATCATCACGCGGGGGCGATACGGCGGGGTGGGCCTGAGCGCGGCGGTCTTCAACGGCAAGATCACCGTGACGGCGCCGGTGGAGGGGACGAGCAGCTACAAACAGGGCGTGCGCGCCGGCGATGTGATCACGCAGGTGGCCGGGCAATCGACCGAAGGGATGACGCTCGACGACGTGCGCAACCTGCTGCGGGGCGAGCCCGGCACGTCGGTCGAGATCACGGTGCGGCGCGAGGGCGAGCCGGAGCCGTTGCGCTTCGTGCTGATGCGCGAGGAGGTGCGGCTGAAGAACGTGGCCTACAGCGGCTTCCTCGGCGACGACCCTGCTTCGGGCATCGGCTACATCAAGCTCGAACGCTTCGCCAACGAGGCGCCGGCGGAGGTGCGGAAAGCGCTTCAGGAGCTTCAGAAGACGGGCGCGCTGCGCGGGCTGATCCTCGATCTGCGCGACAACCCCGGCGGCTTGCTCGAAGCCGCGGTCGAGATCACCGGGCTGTTCGTGCCGCAGAACGCCGCCATCGTCTCGACGCGGGGCCGGCTGCCGCAAAGCAAGCACGTCTACCGCACGAAGCAGCCGCCCGTTGCTCCCGACCTGCCGCTCGTCGTGCTCATGAACGAGCTGAGCGCCTCGGCCAGCGAGATCGTCGGCGGGGCCGTGCAGGACCTCGACCGGGGCCTCGTCGTCGGCACGCGTTCCTTCGGAAAAGGGCTGGTGCAGATCGTCCGCCCGCTGCCGTACAACACCTCGCTCAAGCTGACCACGGCGCGGTATTACACGCCGAGCGGGCGCAGCATCCAGGCCATCGACTACGGCGAGCACGACGGCTCCTCGGTGGCCATCGCGGACTCGCTCCGCCGCGCTTTCCTCACCGCGCACGGGCGCACGGTGATGGACGGACGCGGCATCGAGCCGGACGTGGAGGCGGACCCCGGAGCCCCGAGCGCGCTCGAACGGGCGCTCGACCGCCGGGCCGCGTTCCTCTTTTACGCCAACCACTTCGCCGCCGAACACCCGCTCCCCGAAACGGGCGACGACCGCGAGGCGCGCTTCTTCGAGCGCTTCGGAGCCCCGGACGCCGAGGGCGACTTCGTGGTGACGGACGAGACGCTGGCGGACTTCCGGACCTGGCTCGAGACGCAGGGCTTCTCGTACCGCACCGCCGCCGAACGCGAGCTGGACGAACTGGCCGAGAAGCTCGAAGAGAGCGGCTACGACGAGACGAGCGACGAGATGGAGCGGCTCCGTGAGGAGATCCGGCGCGAGAAGGCCGCCGACTTCGAGCGGCACCGCGAGCGGCTGAAGGCGCGGCTCCGCGACGAGATCCTGGCCCGCTACCTCGGCGAGTCGGCGCAGATCCGCACGTCGCTCCTGCGCGACGTACAGGTGCGCGCCGCCGAGCGGATCCTTCGGGACACCGCGGCCTATGCGCAGGCGCTCGGCGGGCGCTGACGATGGCGCTGACGCAGGTCCTCGCGCTCGTCGGGGCGGGCCTCGCCGGGGGCTTTCTCGGCGGTCTGATCGGCGTGGGCGGCGGCGTCATCTTCACCCCCGTGCTCTTCTTCTATTTTCAGCGCCTCGGCGTGGCCCCGGAGGCGCTCGCGCCGCTCACCATCGGCTCCAGCCTTTTCTGCACCCTCGTCGTGGCTGTGGCGAGCGCGTACTTTCAGCACCGGCGGAACGCCGTGCGCCCGCGCGTGGCGCTCGGGGCGGGCCTTTCGAGCGCCGCCGCGGTGTACCTGACGACGCGCTTCGTGACGACGCAGCCGTGGTACGACGCCCGCGTGTTTCAGATCGTCTTCAGCCTGATCCTCCTCGTGGTCGTCGTGCGGATGGTGCGGCCCCGGCGCGTGGTTTCGAACGAGGGCTCCGAGCGACGGGCCGGCGGGCCGGTGCTCGCCGGGGTGGGCGCGGCGGCGGGCGCGGTGGCCTCGGCGGCAGGCGTGGGCGGAGGCGTGGTGCTCGTCCCGGCGTATCACGGCTTCTTCCGCATGCCGGTGGCCGTGGCCGTGGGCACGTCGAGCGCCACCATCGCGGTCATCGCGCTCGCGGGCGTGCTCAGCTATGCCGCGACGGGCCGGGGAGCGCCCGTGCCCGAGACGGCCCTCGGATACGTCGACGTGGGACGGGCCGCGCTCCTCTCCGCGCCGGCCCTCCTCTCGGCCCGCTTCGGCGTGCGCCTCGCCCACCGCATCGACACCCGCGCGCTCCGCCTCACCTTCGCCGCCGTCGCCTGCTTCGTGGCCGCGCGCCTGATCCTCGGCGCGCTCGGCGGCTGACCCCGAAGTCAAACGAGAAGCGCGGTCTCTTCGGGATAGTCGCGCACCCGCAAGGCCGGCGGCAGATCACGCCAGTTGCTCCCCTTGTTGTCCTGCGTGCCCATGCGCCGGGCCCAGACGCTGCCCAGCTGCTTGAAAAAGAAGCGGACGTCCTTCTCCCGGCATTGCCTCAAAATATCCCGCACCCATGCTTCTTCCATCGGCCTTGCATGCCACCCGCTCTCTCCCCCTACGATCACCCAGTGAATACCGTCGAGGTTGAGTTCCGGCAACGGCCCGAGCAAAGGTTCGAGCGAAAGAAAGCGGACGTGCGCCGACGTGCGCCGAAGATGATCCACCCGGTGGCGCACGCGATCGTCCTCGACGCTCGTGCCCATCCACACGTTCGGCGGCCACTCGATGACGGCATTGAGCGCCGCCGCGCGTTCGGGCCGCTTCGTGAGCACCTGAAACGTGTGCCGGCGGGCCCGTTTCATCACCTCGAAGACTTGCAGAATGAATTCCGTGGGAACGCCCGGATGAAACAGGTCGCTCATCGAGTTCACGAAAATGATCCGGCTTTTCTTCCAGCGCAAAGGCGCCTCCAGCGTCTCGGGATGAATCCTGACGACGCCGTTGAAGTGGTTTTTGCCGGGGTTCACCAGCCCTTTGTACTTCTCCTGTCCCATCCGCGCCAGCCGCTTCGTCAGGAACACGGCATAGCAGTGGTCACATCCCGCCGAAGCGCGGGTGCACCCCGTGACGGGGTTCCAGGTTGCCTCGGTCCATTCGATGCTGCTGGTGGCCATGACGATTTCCGGGAACGTTCTTTCGCCTGAGATGGAAATATATGCAATCCATGTGTGACGGAATATATGTGCGACCGATCGTTCTCATTTCAGAAGGTGTTGCGCGATTCGGAGCGCAATGGGAGCTCCTTTCGGATTGGCGGCGGCAAAGCACAACAGGTAGAGGGGACTCTTCCGAGCATTACGCATCATGCGCGGGTTGGAGGCCACCGCCGGGAAGATGCTCTTGAGACGCTCGTTGTAATAATCGGCAATCGCTTGCGGGGTGGCCGTCTTCAGCTTGTGCTCCTCCTCCCCGAAAAGGGTCTGCTCCTTTCTTACCGCATAGAAAGCTGTGCGCCATTCCTTCGTGCCGAAAACACGATCCAGACGGTCTTCCCACGCCGGGTTGATTTCACCCGACCGCACGAGGAGGCGGTTCACGCCCACGCCGAGCGGAAACCAGATCCATACGTCGATGGCCCTGGTGGCGGCGATGGCTTCCATGGTTTCCCAGTTGACCTGCATGCCCGCCGGATCCAGAAAAAGCACCGCCCGGCGTCCGGTCCAATTGCTTTTTTGACAGAGCTCCCGCAAGTGGTCGTTGGCGTCTCCTTCCATCACGCGGATGCGTTTGTCCGGATACGCTTCCCGGAGTTTGGCCAGGTTTGCGGCCGCCGAAGGATCGTTCTCGATGAAAAGGTATTTCTCAAAGCCGGGCTCCAGCGACAGGGCCTGCCTGGCAGACCCATGAGTCAGCTCGCGGACTTCAAAGAGATCCTTTTTGCCCGATGCGGCGAGCCGAATGGACCCGTCGCCCGCAAAGGCATCGATGTACCATCGTTCGAAACGCTGCTTTTTGAGAGCCGTCAGGTAGGCTTTCAGATAGTTTTCGATGATGTCCAGTTTTTCCCGGGTCCATGATCCCCCAAATTCTCGCGCCATGACATGAATGTTCGGAGTTCGGAAAACACACGTCTTTATCCGTTAAACACGAAACTTGCCGATTCATAACTTTCGCCGCCGTCGCCTGCTTCGTGGCCGCGCGCCTGATCCTCGGCGCGCTCGGCGGCTGAGACGCGCTTCTCCTCGGCCTGCCTGACATCGTCCCCCGCATCCCGTATTTTGCCGCCCCCGCGCCTTCTCACCCTTCGTCATCCATCCCCGTCCACGCTCCATGAAACGCCTGTTCCTTCCCGCGCTTCTGCTCGTCCTCGCCGCCTCCGCGACGGCGCAGCCCGCCGCCCTGACCGTCCAAAAGATCATGCAGGACCCCGACCAATGGATCGGCGGCCTGCCCTCGTCGCCGTTCTGGTCCGAAGACGGGGAGACCCTGTATTTCCGGTGGAACCCGCAGGGAGCGTTTCCCTCGGACTCGCTGTACGCGGTCCCGCGAACGGGCGGCGCGCCGGTGAAGCTCGCCCCGGACGAACGGCGCCGCGCCGAGCGCGATCCCTCTTTCGACGGCTGGCATCACGGCGAGCGCGTCTATGACCGCAACTTCCGGCGCAAGGTGTACGAGCGCGACGGCGACCTCTTCGTCTATGACCGCCTCACGGGCGAGCGCCGCCGCCTGACCCGCACCCGCGACCGCGAGACGAACCCGCACTTCACCGCCGACGGCGCGGGCGTCGTCTTCGAGCGCGACGACAACCTCTTCCGCCTCGACTTCGCCACCGACGCCGTCATACAACTCACCGACCTCCGCGCGGGCCAGGAGCCGAAGGAGAAGCAGCCGGACGCCCAGGATGCCTTTCTCAAGGCCCAACAGCTCGAACTCTTCGAGGTCATCCGGGAACGCAAAGAGCGGCGCGAAGCGCGCGAGAAGGCGCGGGAGCGGGAGCACAGGGCCGAAGGCGCGCCGCCCACCTTTTACACCGGCAAGAAGCGTGTCCGGCAGCTTCGCCTCGACCCCTCCGGGCGCTTCGTCTCGTTCGTCCTCGCCGAGACGCCGCCGCCGAAGCGAACCCTCGTGCAAAGCTACGTGACCGAGTCCGGCTATGCCGAAGACCTCAACGCCCGCGCCAAGGTGGGCGCGCCGGGCGGCGCCTCGACGCTCTACCTTCAAGACCTGAGCCGCGACACCACGTACGCCGTCGATCTGTACCGGCTGCCGGGCGCGTACGACGTGGTCCCGGCGCATCGCCGCGAGGAAGGGATCGAACCGGACTCGACGAAGCATGCCCGCTCGCTGTTTGCCTATGGCCCGTTCTGGAGCGGCGACGGGCGCTTCGCCGTGCTCGAAGTGCGCGCGCGCGACAACAAGGACCGGTGGATCGCCCGCCTCGACCCCGAAACCGGCGGCCTTACCGTGCTCGACCGACAGACCGACGAGGCGTGGATCGCCGGGCCGGGCATCTCGTGGTTCGGCGGCGGAAGCACCATGGGATGGCTCCCCGACGACCGGCGCTTCTATTTTCAGAGTGAAAGGACCGGATACAGCCACCTCTACACGGTCGACGTGGAGACGGGCGCGATCCGGCAACTCACCGACGGCGCATTCGAGGTCTTCGACCCGATGGTCTCAAAGGACGGGCGGACGTGGTTCTTCACGAGCAGCGAGGGCTCGCCGTTCGAACGACACTTCTACCGCATGCTCATCGACGGCGGCGAACGAACGCGCCTGACGACGATGACGGGCAACAACGCCGTCGCGCTCAACCCGGACGAGCGGCTCATGGCGCTCCGGTATTCGTTCACGAACCGGCCGTGGGAGATCTACCTCCAGTCGGCGGGCGACGAGGCCCGCCGCGTCACCCACTCGACGACCGAGGCCTGGGAGGCCTATCCCTGGCGCGCGCCGGAGATCATCCGCATCGAGGCCTCGGACGGCGCGCGCGTGCCGGCGCAGATCTTCCTCCCCGAGCATCCCAACGGCGGCGCGGTGCTCTTCGTCCACGGCGCGGGCTACCTTCAGAACGTGCACAGGTGGTGGAGCGGCTACTTCCGAGAATATATGTTCCACAACCTCCTCACGGACCGGGGTTACGTGGTGATGAACGTGGACTATCGCGCCTCGGCGGGCTACGGGCGCGACTGGCGCACGGCCATCTACCGGCACATGGGCGGGCGCGACCTCCAGGATTACGTCGACGCCTCGCGATACCTGCAGGCCGAGCACGGCATCGACCCGGAGCGGGTCTTCCTCTATGGCGGCTCTTACGGCGGCTTCCTCACGCTCATGGGCCTGTTCACCGCGCCCGAGCGCTTCGGCGGCGGGGCGGCCCTGCGCGCCGTCACGGACTGGGCGCATTACAACCACACCTATACCGCGAACATCCTCAACACCCCCGTCGAGGACTCGCTCGCCTTCGCCCGCTCCTCACCGATCTATTTCGCCGAGGGCCTCGAAGATCCGCTCCTCATCGCGCACGGCATGGTGGACACGAACGTGCACTTTCAGGACGTGGTGCGCCTGGCCCAGCGGCTCATCGAGCTGGGCAAGGAAAACTGGGAGATGGCCGTCTACCCCGTCGAAAACCACGGTTTCGTCGAGCCGTCGAGCTGGACGGACGAATACCGGCGCATCCTCAAATACGTCGAGATGACCGTCGGCCCCCACGCCGGCGCGCGGCTCCCGGTGATGGAATAGTTCGGGGTCCGAACGTCCGAGACGGGCAGGGGGGAACGGTGTGGGTGTTTGGGGATACAGACCGGGCAAACGCGAGCCCCTGACGCCGAACGCCGCGAGCCTTTCCTCACAGATGCACCGAAAGCGTCGCGCCGAAGAGATGGCCGCGGAAGTGGTACACGCCCGAGTTCACCGCCGTGGCCGGTTGTCCGGGTTCGGGCTCACGCACGCGGCCCGCGCGTTCCTTCTGGCCGAGGTACTGATACGCCACGTTCACGGCAAAGCGGGGAGACGCCTGCCACGTGAAGCCTGCGGTGACGTGGTTGCGGTCCGCCTCCGGCAGAAGGGGCGTCACCGTCTCGTCGGGC
>JALSSK010000224.1 GCA_026984335.1 Rhodothermales bacterium | reverse complement strand
GAAGGTGGCTCCGGTCTTTTCGTTCATCTCCTTCATCTTGTCGAGCAGATGGGCGCCGGTCTTCGAGTCGAGGTTGGCCGTCGGCTCGTCGGCGAGGATGAGGCGGGCGCGGGAGACGAGCGCGCGCGCCACGGCCACGCGCTGTTGCTGCCCGCCGCTCAGCTCGGCGGGCCGCCGGTGGATGAGCTCCGGTCCGATGCCGAGGTCGGCCAGCTCGCGCACCACCCGCTCGCGCCGCTCCTTCGCCGGGACGCCCTGCATGAGCAGCGTGAACTCGGCGTTCTCCACGGCGTCGAGCACCGGTATGAGGTTGTACGACTGAAAGATGAAGCCGACGTTGTGCAACCGGAACTCCGCCAGTTCGCTCCGGCTCATCGTCCCGAGGTCGCGCCCGGCCACCACCACGCGGCCCTCGGTGGGCCGGTCCAGCCCGCCGATGATGTTCAGGAGCGTCGTCTTGCCCGAGCCCGACGGCCCGGCGATGGCGGTGAACTCCCCTTCCTCGACGAAGAGGTCCACGCCGTCGAGCGCCCGAACGGGCACGTGCTCTTTGTCCCGATAGACTTTGACGAGCCCGGCCGCCGCCACGAGCGGTCCTTCGCCGGCCGCGCCGGTCGCCGCCACGGGTTCGGTTCTCTCAGACATAATCGTCGGTGCTTTCAGACATAGGTGAGGGCCTCCACGACTTCGAAACGTCCGGCCCGGTACGCCGGATAGAGCACGGACAGAAAGACCATCACCACGATGAGCAGGAATCCGAGGCCGAGGTGGCCCCAGTCGAAGTACGGATACACGACCGTTCCGATGCCGTACGCGCCGAGACCGGCGGCGAAGGAGGAGAGGTCCATCCCGTTCACGACCCAGTATCCGAGCGCGAGCGCCGAGAGGGCCGCTCCCGCGCCGAGGCCGAGCAGCAGGAGAAAGATCGCTTCGAAGTAGAGCATGAAGCGGATTTGCCGGGGGCGCGCGCCGTTCGCCATCATGATGCCGATCTCACGGATCCGTTCGAAGATCACCATGAGGAACGCATTCACGAGCGTGAAGGCCACCGCCGTGAAGAGGATCACCACGAGCATAATGATCGAGTAATCGTAGGCTTCCATCGCGAGCACGAGCAGGGGGAAGCGGTCCTTCCACGAGAGCACTTCGAGGCCGAGCGGCTCGAGCCGGGCGCGGAGCGTTTCCACGAGCGGATCGAGCTTCACGCCCCGGTCGAGGCGGAGCGAAAAGACGGTCACCGCCTCGGCGTCGTAGCCGAGGAGCCTCCGCGCCTCGTCGATGTGGAGATAGACGTTCGCCTTGTCGAACTCGGTGTTGTTCGTCCGGAAAAGCCCGACGACGCGATACGCACCGGCGCTGACGTCGTTCTGAAGGTCGTTCGCCATGAGCACGATCTTCTCGCCGAGGCGCACCTTCAGCCGTTTGGCCAGCGCCGCCCCGACGAGCACCTCGTTGGCCTTGCCCTCCGGCGAGAGGTACCCTCCCTCCGTCACCGTCCGCGCGATGACCGTCACGTCCGGCTCACGCGCGGGCTCGACGCCGTGGATCACCACACCGGCGGCCTGTTCGGGGCTGTTGGCCATTCCCGGGGCGCGCACCTCCGGCGCATACCGCACCCCTTCGAGCCCGGCGAGCGCCTCTTCCACCACGCGCGGCTCGGCGATGAACGAACGGATCGTCGGGTTGTCGTGATGTCCTCGCTTCCCGATCTCTATGTGCCCGCCCTGCAGGTCGATCGCCGAATCGACCATCTGAAAAGCAAAGCCGTCCATGAAGGTCGTCGAGCCGATGAAGCTGAAGATGCCCATCCCAATGGCCGTCACCAGCACCCACGAGCGACGCGGGTTCCGCCAGACGTTTCGCCACGCGATTTTGAGAAGGATGTTCATGGGTTCCGTCTTCGGGAGATCGTTCGGCCCTGACGTTGGCGTCAGACCCGGCGGAGCGCCTCCACCGGCGAGAAGCGCCACACGCGCACGGCGGGATAGATCATGGCCGCCACGGCGATGAAGGCCACCGAGAAGAGCGGTTCGAGGAAGACGCGGGCCCGTCCCGAGAACACGAGCGCATCCACCGCGAAGCCAAACTCCTCGTACAGCTCTTTGAGCGATTCGGAGAGCGGGATCGGGTGCCCGGCGAAGTAGGCGATGAGCGCCCCCGTGACCACCATGCTCACGGCGAGCGCCAGCGCGACCTTGATCAGCAGTTCCATGACCACGAGCAGGCTGATCTGTCCCGGCTTCATGCCCATCGCCTGAAGGATGCCGAACTCGCGCACGCGCTCCATGACGCTCATCATGGTGGTGTTGAAGATCTCGAAGCCGATGAGGATGAGCATGAAGGCAAGAAAGATCGCGCCGCTCACGTTGTCGAGGAGGATCATCTGCCGGAGTTCGGGCATGAGCGTGTCCCAGTCGAGCACCACCACGCGGTCGTCGTCGAGGGCGGCAGCGAGTTCGGCGGCATAGGTTTGGGCGCGGCGGAAGTCGTCGGTGCGGAGGGCGATGGCCGTCAGGCCGCCCGGCAGGGAAAAGAGCGCGCGCGCGTCGGGCAGGGTGAGCGCCATCGTGCTCCGGTCCAGTTCCGCGCTGCCGCTCTCGAAGAGTCCTTTGACCACGTAGAGGTCGGCGCCCATCTCGTTTCGATAGCCCTGTGTGAGCGCCACCACCGTGTCGCCCACGGTCACGTCGAGGTTCCTCGCCAGCGTCGCGCCGAGGAGCGCGCGGTGGTCGTCGCCCCGGGCCAGCGGCGCGCCCGCGGTGATCTTACGGAGGAAGGTGCTCACGTGCGGCTCGGCCTCGGGATCCACCCCGGCAATCATCGCGCCGGCGCTCGACGAGTCCGAACTCACCAGCCCGAAGCCCGTCAGCCGCCGGGCATAGGCTTCAAGCCACGGGCGGGCGCCGAGGACGGCGTCCCAGTCCCGCTCGTCCTCGCGGAGCGCATAGGAAAGCGTCTGATCCTCATGGTACCCGGCCCTTTGAACCTGCGCGTCGCCGGTGAAGAGACGGATGGCGTACGACTCGACGGCGTCGTACGTG
>JALSSK010000223.1 GCA_026984335.1 Rhodothermales bacterium | reverse complement strand
GCCATAACAACAACTAAAACCGGGCTTTGCCCGCGGGGTACTTGCATACCCCACCAATCACATCGCTGGAACCGGTCGGTCTTCTGGGCCGACCGGTTTTTTTTTGTCCCGAGCCCGGCAGCGTTCTCCAAACAAAAAAGCCGACCCGGTCGGATCGGCTGGATGAATGGAGTCATGGACGACGCCTCAGGATGATTCGGAGACGGGTTCCTCGTCCCACGTCTCGATCGCTTCGAGCACGGCCTCGACGATCTGCTCTTCGGGGACCGTACGGATGATCTTGCCCCGTTTGAAGAGGTGCGCCCGCCCGCGTCCGAGCGAGACGCCCAGGTCCGCGCCCGCCGCCTCTCCCGGCCCGTTGACGGCGCAACCCATCAGCGCGACGTTCAGGTCCTTGTCGAACTTACGCGCCTTGACGGCCTCTTCCACCTCGGTGACGATGCTGAACAGGTCGCCGGTGAGGCGGCCGCACGTGGGGCACGCGATGATGTTCACGCCCGGTCGCCCGAGCCGCAGGGACTTCAGGATCTGATGCCCCACCTCCACCTCCCGGACCGACTCCGTCGCCAGGGACACCCGGATCGTATCGCCGATGCCTTCCGCCAGCAGCGCGCCGATGCCGATGGCGCTCTTGAGCGAGCCGGTGCTGTACGACCCGGATTCGGTCACGCCGAGGTGAAGCGGATAGTCGGTGCGCTCGGCCAGCAGCCTGTACGACCGGATCATGAAGAACACGTCCGAGTGCTTGACGGAGATGACGAGGTCCTCGAAGCCGTGCTTCCGGCAGATGTCGATGTGGCGCATGGCGCTTTCGAAGAGCGCCTCGGGCTGCGGATAGCCGTACTTGTCGAGGAGGTCGCGTTCGAGCGAGCCGGAGTTGACGCCGATGCGAAGGGGGATGCCGGCCTCCTTCGCCGCCAGGAGCACTTCCTTCTCCCACTCTTCCTTCCCGATGTTTCCGGGGTTGATGCGCACCTTCGCCACGCCGGCGTCGATGGCTTTCAGCGCATACTGATAGTTGAAATGGATGTCGGCCACGATGGGCACGGGCGCGCCCTGCACGAGGTCCGCCAGCGCGTCGGCGTCTTCGGGACGCGGCACGGCCACGCGCACGATGTCGGCGCCGGCGTCGGCGAGCCGGCGGATCTCGGCGAGGCTGGCCGCCACGTCGTGCGTCTTCGACACGGTCATCGACTGCACCGAGATCGGCGCGCCGCCGCCGATGGGTACGTCGCCGACCTGAACGGCGCGGGAAATGCGACGAGGTCTTTCCATAACGATCTATGCTCCGGAATATGCGATCATGAGAATCGCCCTCTATACCCGCCGGCGCGCGGCAGGTTCGGCGGGAGGGATCGCCGCCCGCTTTCTCCCGTTCACCGGTCTCCGGAGGCGGGTTCTTCCGCCCGCCACCGCAGGTTCACCACGAGGGCGCGATGGTCGGAGAGCCCCGCCCCGGCCACGCGCGCGGAAGTCACTTCCCAGTCCGGGCTTGCAAGCACGTAGTCGATGCGGACGAAGGGGAGGCGCTGGTGATACGTCGCGCCCCACCCGCTGCCGGCGACGCGGAAGGCGTCCGTGAGGCCGGCGGTCATCCGGCGATAGCCCCAGTTGTGCGGGGTGCTGTTGAAGTCGCCGCAGATGAGCACGGGCAGGGTCTCGGCGTCGATCATCCGGCGGATCTGCTCGATCTGCCGGGCGCGGATCAGGAACGCGTCCCGATACTGCCGGGCGTATCGGAGCCAGGAGGCGAAGTCAAACAGCCGGAAGGCGTCGTCCTCCCACGGCTTTTGGCCCCCGAACGTGCGCAGGTGCACGTTATAGAGCACGGCGGCCCGTCCCTGCCACGTGAACGTCACGCGCACCAGCTCGTTCACCTCGTTTTCTCCCCGATGCAGGGTTTGCTCCGTGAGTTCGTCGAGGGGAAAGCGGCTCAGCACCGGCTTCGAGAGGTGATGTGTCGCGCTTCCCGGCGGCTGGATCCGGTAGCCGAGTGAATCGACCAGGGGAGCCACGTAGGCGGAGGGCCGCACCGGTATTGCGCGCCGGGAGAAGGTCACCTCGGCTTCCTGCAGGGCCACGAGGTCCGGCGCTTCCCGGCGGATCAGCGCCGCCATGCCGCGCGGGGCGTCGCCGCCCGTGGTCCATCCCCAGCCCGCATTGAACGTCATCAGCGTGAGCGCCTCCGGGTCCGGTCCGGCCTCGCGGGCGAAGCGCTCGAACGGGACGAAGCGCGCCACGATCAGCGCCGTAAGCGCCAGGTGCATCCCCAGCAATCGCCAACGCCGCGCCATCGCCGCCACGGCCGTCGCGCCCAGCACGAGCAGGCTCAGAAACGGCAGCCCGATGGCGACGAGCTGGATCCACCACACGTGGCGCGGGGACACGTACCGGGCGGCGTATCCGGCCAGAAACAGCAGGATCAGCGCGGCGTCGAGCAGCAGCGCACTTCCCCGGAACACACGACGGGCCACGCGACGATTCCTCATGCCGTCTTACCGACGACTGGCTTCATAAAGGATGCGTTTCTCCTCGTCGGTGAGCGCGTCATAGCCTTGCTCGCTGATTTTGTCGAGGATGCGGTCCACTTCGCCTTCGAGCGACGCCGCCTCCCGGCGGGCCTCGCGGCTGCGGCGCGGGCGTCCCTTTGCCGGAGCGTCCGGCGGAGCGCCTTTTTCGGAGCGCCGGGAGGCCAGCCAGAGTTCCATCTGCCGGAGGATGCTCTCCCCTTCGGCCGTGCGCGCCGTCCGGCGGGTGCGCCGGCGCTGCCGGAAGAAGATGCGCGCCCACGACGAGAGGTTGACGCCGTTTGCCTCGGCCCGGGCAAAAAGGTAACCCGAGAGCGCCCCGCCCAGATGCGCCGACACCGACGTGCCGCCACCCGCGAGAAACAGCACGTCCAGCGCGAGGAACCCGATCACCACGTAGATGAGGCGCACCGTCCCGATGAACAGCAGCGCGATGCTTTTGTACGGATACGTGATCGCCACCACCGTCAGCACCGCCAGCACCGAAGCCGACGCCCCGTGCACGATGCCGCCGAACGCGCCGACCGAGGGCAGGAGCGCGTGCAACAGCACCGTCATCAGCCCCCCGCCGATGCTTCCGATGAGATAGACCGCCAGCAGCCGGTGCGCGCCGTGAAGCTCCTCATACTCACGCCCGATCCACACCAGCCAGAGCATATTGAAAAGAATATGGAGAAAGCCCCAGAAGCCCGGTTGCAGGTGCAGGAAACTGTACGTGACCAGTTGCCAGGGTTCGAGCAGGATCTCCGGAAACTGCGGGTTCAGCGCCAGATGATTTACCACCAGGCTCCGCGTGGCCGAGAAATGGATCAGCAACACCTGCCACAGCACGTAGGCTACGACATTGATCGTCAACAGCGCGCGCAGCGCCCTCGGCTGTATGCGATACCAGGCTAAGAATCGATTCACGTCGTTCTTCGGCTGTCACAACCCCTGATCTTCCGGGGGCATCGACATTGAAAGGGTTCTCATGAAGGCGAAACGGCGTCCCCGGAGACCAAAAAATCATGCAACGCAAAACGGGGGCTCGGGGATCACGACTCGGGAGAAGGTTTGCCTTTTCCCGCCTCGATAATACCCGGTAAGCGCCGGAAGGTTTTGGCCGAAGGAGCGGCGGCGCGGGCGCTGTGCCCGAGTGCCGAAGGAGGTCCGGCGCGTTACGCCGCACCGCGTCTCCGACGCCCGGCGGCGCACCCGGATCGTTGCTCACCAGCGCATCGTCCGTTCCGGCCTGAGCGGCAGCTTCCCGCGCCAGTACTGAATCAGCAGAAAGCCAAAAACCATACCGCCCAGGTGCGCGAAGTGCGCCACGCCCGGTTGCGATCCCGAAACCCCCGCCCACAACTCGATCAGCCCGTATCCGATCACGAACCACTTGGCCTTGATCGGGAAAAGGAAGTACAGGTAGATCGGCTGGTTGGGAAACATCATGCCGAAAGCCAGCAAAATGCCGAACACCCCCCCCGAAGCGCCGAGCGTCGGGACCGGTACGCCCCACGAGACGATCAACTGGCTGATCGCCGCTCCGATCACGCAGGCGAAATAGAAGATGGCGAAACGGCGCGAGCCCCACGTATTCTCGATCTGCACCCCGAACATCCAGAGGGCGAACATATTAAAGAACAGGTGTCCGAAGCCGGCATGAAGAAAGCTGTACGTGATCAGCTGCCACGGCCAGAAATCCGGCACACGCGCGACGCCGAAAGCCGTGCGGACGACGTCCGGAGCGCCGAGCGGCCACAACGCCAGCCAGTCGATCAGAAACTCCCGCGTCGTCGGCACCAGCGAGGCCATGAAAAAGAGCCCGTTGAGGATCAACAGGTTCTTGATGACCGGCGGAAATACCGAAAGCCGGGTGGGCGGCTGATAAGTGTTGTACATGCGATCATGCGAATGGAGAAGCGGAGCTCACCGCCGGACCGGGCGCGACGGGCGCCTCCTTCGGGTTCCGTTATAGCGGTCGCGTCCGTCGAAAGGTTGCAGCCCGAAGTCGGCGTCCGCCTCAACACGCCCCACCGTCCGTCGGAGTTTCCGGAGCGCCCTTTTTTTCGAGTGCCCCGCATCGGAGGCCCCCCGAAGCCGCACCGGTTCCTTTGGCGTTTCTTTTCCGTTACCTTGCGCGTTCCTCCCGCTACCTTTCGCCTTCCCTTACCCCGCCTCCCCCTTGGTCCTTTTCTTTTCCGACATCCATTTCGGCCGGTCCGACGCCGAAGTCGAACGCGCCAACGAGCGCGACCTCATCGCTTGCCTGCGCGCGCACGAGGCGGAGGTCGAGCGCCTCTACCTCCTCGGCGACGTGTTCGACGCGTACATCGAATACCATCATCTCGTGCCCAGGGGGTTCGTCCGTTTTCAGGCGCTGCTGGCCGAGTGGACCGAGCGCGGCGTGCCCGTCACCTACCTCGTCGGCAACCACGACCCGTGGCATCGCGACTACTTCGAGCGCGAACTCGGCGTCCGCGTCGTTTTCGACGCCTTCGACGAACCTCTCTTCGGCCGCAACGTTTACATGGCCCACGGCGACGGCCTGACGACCAACACCCGTTTTTACAACCGGATCCGACCGCTTTTGCGTCACCCGGCGCCCGTGTGGATGTACCGCACGCTCCTCCCCGGGGACCTGGGGCTGGGGCTGGCGAAATGGGTGAAAGCCCGCTACGGCAACAAGGAAGTCCTCGAAGAAACGGTTGCGGGGCTGCGCGCGCATGCCCGCCGCATCCTCACCGAAACCGACGTCGAACTCGTCGTGATGGGCCACAGCCATCAACCGGCGTTCCACGTCTGGCCCGAAGGAACCTATATGAACCTGGGCTACTGGCACGGCGCCCGCACGTTCGGCCGCCTGACGGAAAAAGGACCGCAACTGCTTCGCTGGAACGGTACTTGCGCCGGCGCATTCAACCCGTCATCAATACATAATTCGTGATCAACCGGCATCCCCGGGATGCCGATGCGCCATAGACAAACCTTATGTCCGACTGGTCTTATACCGAAGAAGAACTGGAGGAATATTTCCGAAAGCCGGAGGCCCGGCAAGACGCGGCGTATCCGGGAGACGGGACGGGCGCGAACGGACGGCCGCCGACCCCGAAGCGAGGGCTGCGGGGCTATTTCGCCCGCCGCTTCAAGGATCCGCGCAAGGCGCAGGCGGCCTTCGCGCTCACGGTGATCACCGGCTTTTTGCTCGCGTGCACGCTCGGCGTCGTCTTCTTCATGCTCTCGCTCCGCAAGGACCTGCCCTCGCTCGAACAGATTGAAAACCCCAACTTTCAGCTCGCCTCCATCGCCTATACCGCCGACGGCCGGGAGCTGGCGCGCTATGCCCGGCAGAACCGCGCCTGGGTCACCTTCGAAGAGATTTCTCCGCACGTCATCAACGCGCTCGTCGCCACGGAGGACCATCGCTTCTACGACCACTGGGGCATCGACCTCTTCCGCACGATGGCGATCCCCTACCACGTGCTGCGCGGCAAGCCCCAGGGCGGATCGACGATCTCGCAGCAGCTCGCGCGCAACCTGTACAACGAGCAGATCGGGCGTCGCGTGACGGTCGAACGCAAGCTCAAAGAGATGATCACCGCCGTGGAGCTCGAACGGCGGTACACGAAGCGCGAGATCATCGAGATGTACCTGAACACGGTCGAGTTCGGCTACAACGCCTACGGCATCGAGGCGGCGGCGCGTACGTTCTTCGGCAAGGACCCGATGGAGCTGGACGAACTCCAGAGCGCCACGCTGGTGGGCATGCTCAAGGGCACGACGATCTACAACCCCGTCACGCATCCCGAAAACGCCCGGCGGCGGCGCAACGTGGTGCTTCGGCAGATGATCAAGCACGGCCACCTGAGCCCGGAATTCTACGAGGCGCACAAGGACGACCCGGTCGAGGCGAGCTATCATTCGACGGCCATCACGAACAGCGCCGCGCCGCACTTCGCCACGTACGTCGGAAACTGGGTGAACACGTGGGCCAAAGAGAACGGCTACGATCTCTACACGGACGGCCTCATCATCTACACCACGCTTGACGGCCGGCTTCAGGAACTGGCCCGGCAGGCCGTCGCCGAGCAGATGAAGGGCCTGCAGGCCGTCGTCGATTACGAGTGGAGCCGCCCCACCAACCATCACCTCGGCAACACCATCGACGTGTATCTCCAGAAGACCGGGTACGAGCCGTTCAAGTATTTCTGGGATTCGCAAAAGAGCCTTCTCGACCAGTTCATCCGCGAGACCTCCCGTTTTGCGGGGCTGCGGCGCAAAGGCCTGAGCGTCCGGGCCGCCATCGACTCGCTCCGCCACAACGAGGCCTTCATGGACTCGCTGAAAACGAACAAGTCGCGGCTGGAGGCGGGTCTCGTCAGCATCGATCCGCGCACGGGGCAGGTGAAGGCGTGGGTCGGCGGGCGCAAGCTCGAAGAGGACTGGAACGACCACGTGGCCGGAACGAAACGACAGCCCGGCTCCACGTTCAAGCCGTTCGTCTACACCGCCGCCATCCACAACGGCTGGTCGCCCTACTACACGCTGCCCGACTCGACGTTCGAATACGTGGACGCGGCGGGCAACGTGTGGAGCCCGCAAAACTCCGGCGAGTCGACCGGACGGATGACGACGCTTCGCGAGGGGCTCGCCCGTTCGATGAACACCATCACCGGGCGGCTCATGCTGGAGGTCGGCCCTTCGGAGGTAGCCTTCTTCGCCCGGCGCATGGGCATCAAGAGCGCGCTCGACGAGGTGCCGGCGCTCGCCCTCGGCACCAGCGACGTGACGCTTCTGGAGATGACCTCCGCCTATTGCACGCTGGCCAACGGCGGCCTCTACAACGAGCCGTCCGTGGTCACGCGCATCGAGGACCGCAACGGCAACGTGCTCTATGAGAACGACGCGGCCCCGCGCGAGGCCCTCTCCGAAGAGACCGCCTACACGATGGTCGACATGATGCGCGGCGTCATTCAGGAAGGCACCGGCGTCCGCATCCGCTATCAGTTCGGCCTGGGCGACTACGACCTCGCCGGCAAGACCGGCACCACGCAAAACAGCGCCGACGGCTGGTTCATCCTCATGCACCCCGACCTCGTCACCGGCGCGTGGGTCGGCTTCAACGACCGCCGCGTCACCTTCCGCACGGACTGGTGGGGGCAGGGCGCGCACAACGCCCTCTTCCTCGTGGGCGACTTCTTCAAGCGCGCCACCGAAGCCGGGGACCTCATCAGCGACGAGCGCTTCCCCGATCCCGAAGACTACGGCCTGCCTTCCGGTCCCGAAGACCCCCGCAAAGACCGGGGACGGGTCAGCTGGTGATCCGGCTGGGGATTTTCGAGCGTGGATCGTAGATTGCGCTCCGGCAACCCGACCGCCGCCCGCTTCCTTCCCGTACCTCCCCCCATCCCCCATCCCCGTGAAAATCCTTCACACCGCCGACATCCACCTCGGCAGCAACGTGTACGGGCGCATCGATCCGGAGACGGGGCTGAACACGCGCCTGCTGGACTTCAAGCGGTCCTTCGACGCCATGGTTGCGCGCGCGCTCGAAGAGGACGTGGACCTCTTCCTCTTCTGCGGCGACGCCTATCGCACCGCCGACCCGACGCCGACGCAGCAGCGCGCTTTCGCCGAGTGCCTCCGCCCGCTCGCCGACCGGGGCATCCCTATCGTGATGATCACCGGCAACCACGACCACCCCGTCTCTTTCGGCAAAGCCTCCGCGCTCGACATCTTCAGCTTCATACGCGGCGACGTCCACGTCTTTCGCCGCCCGGACTGGCAGGCGATCCCGACGAAGAGCGGTCCCGTGCAGATCCTCGCGCTGCCGTGGCCCATCCGGAGCGTGCTCCTCTCGCGCGAGGAACACCGCAAGAAGTCGCCCGCGGAGATTCGGGCTTTCATCGAGGAGAAGTACGTCGAGCTCCTCGAGCTGATGACCCGGGAGATCGACCCGGCGCTGCCGACCGTGCTGGCGGCGCACCTGACCGTGCAGGGCGCGGAGATGGCGGGCTCCGAACGGACCAGCCTGATCGAGCACGAGCCGAAGTTTACCGTCGGACAGCTCGCCCGCCCGGGCATCGACTATGTGGCGCTCGGTCACATCCACCGGCCGCAGGACCGCAACGAGGGGCGCACGCCGCCCGTGGTCTATCCCGGCAGCATCGAGCGCATCTCGTTCAAGGAATGGGAGGACCGGAAGGGCTTCGTGCTCGTCGACATCGCGGGCGAGGGAGCCGGGAAGACGACCACGTATACGTTCGTCGAGACGCCCGCGCGGCGCTTCGTGAACGTGCACGTGGATGCCCGCGAAGCGCCCGACCCGACGGAGGCCGTCCTCGCCGCCATCGCCGAAGAGGACGTGGCGGACGCCATCGTGCGCGTGCGGTACCACATCGAGGAGCGCCAGGCCGCACTCGTGGACGCGCAGCGCATCCGCGAGGCGCTCGCCTCCGCCCACGTCATCGCCGCCATCGAGCGGACCGTGGAGCCGACCGAGCGGCAACGGCGCACCGTCGTCACGCGCGACTCGTCGCTCCGGGAAGCCATGACCCGGTACATCGCCCAGCACGAGCACCTCGCCTCCATGAAGGACCGCCTCATCGACGCCGCCCTCGAGCTCGAAGCCGCCTACGAGGCCCGGCAACGCCTCGAGAACTAGCGTTGACCCGTCGGCTGAAGGTTGAACGTTCAAACGCCCGCCCGGCGCCTCCGTCTACCACAGCCTGCAAGAAGGGCTCAGGAGACGGCTTTGCCGAGCGCAGTGTGCGACGTATTCGGACGGAAGGGACGCATGTGGCGAGGCAGCGTGACCGTAAAACGGCTGCCTGCTCCTACCCGGCTCTCCACCGTGATCTCACCCCCCATCAGCGCAACCATCCGCTGCGTGATGGCCAGTCCCAGCCCGTTGCCCTGATACGACCGGGACAGCCCCATGCTGGCCTGCTTGAAGGGTTCGAACAGCAGAGGCAGCCCCTCGGGGTCGATGCCGATGCCGGTATCCTCGACGCTCAAAAGGATTTTCGGCCCCCGCGTCGTCACTGCGACCCGCACCGTGCCGGTTTCCGTGAACTTGACGGCGTTGTGGACCAGATGATAGACGATGGTCTCGAGACCGTAGAGGTCCATCACGCACGGCAGCGGAGCATCCGACGTTTCCGTGATGAGCGTGAGGCCCTTCTGCTGCGCCGCCGGCAGGCGCCGGGCGACGAGCGTCGTCACGGTTTCGTTGAGGTCGAGCAAGGTCGGCTCCGGCGTCAGGTCTCCGGCTTCCAGACGGGCCAGATCCAGCACGGCGGTGAGGGTGTCGAACAGGCGCCGACCGCTCTGCTCGATCATGTCGACGAATTCGACGTGTTCCTCCGACACCTCGCCGCGCAGGATGTCGACAATGCCCAGGATGGCGGCAATCGGCGTGCGAAACTCATGGCTCATGTTGGTCAGCAGAGTCGTCTTGAGCCGGCTGGCCTTCTCGGCCCGGTCGCGGGCCCGGGTCAGGTCCCGGTTCGTACGTTGGAGTTCGGCCGTACGCGCGGCGACCTCTTCTTCGAGTTGATCACGGTGGCGCAACAACTGGGCGTCGCGCCGCTGGATTTCCTCGAGCATCGTGTTGAAGCCGTCGACGAGTTGCCCCAGTTCGTCCTCACTTTCCTTGACGGCGCGGATCGCATAATCTTGCTCCCGCGAAACGGTGCGGGTGGTTTCGAGCAGGCGCAGGGCCGGGCCGGTGATGAAGCGCTGGAGCCAGAGCGAAAGCGCCAGCGCCACCAGGATGGACACCAGGAAGACGAGCGCCGCAATGCCCAGGTAGTTTTTCAGGCGGCCGTAGAGCGCGCTCAGGTCATACCGGAGATAAATGGCGCCCACCCGGTTGCCGTCGAGCAGGATCGGTTGGAAAGACTCGATGTCGCCGGAATGGTAGCGGTGCTCCTCTCCGGCGAGAACGGGGGGCGCGACGGTCTCGGAGACGTCCGGACGAAGGTACCGGGCGACGGTTCGGCCGTCGGCGTCATAGAGATAGGCCGCCATGATGCGCGGCTCGGCTTGCAGGGCGGCCAGGTTGTCGGCGGCGGCTTCGGCGTCGCCGAAGAGGAGTGCGGCGCTGCTGTTGGCGCCGATGATCCGGGCCTGGATGGAAAGTTCGCGCGTCAGCGTGGCGCGGTACGTGATCAGGTCGTAGGCCATGAAACTGATACAGGCCGCCAGCAAAGCCGTGCCGCCCACCAGGGTGATAATGAGGGTCAGCTTGCGGTTGATGGAAAGGTTGTGGAAGTGCGTCATCAGGATCGTTCTTCGGTCGGATTTCAGCTTGGCTTGTATCGGCAGCCCGTATGCACCGGAGTCGGCTTTGCCGGTCACGGCGAGCCGGAACGGGGGTCGTCGCTCACGAGCGGGGGACGGATCAGACGGAGAAACGCGGCATGGAAAAAACGGCCCCAGCTCTTCCGGGGACGCCCGGGGTTGTTCCAGAAACGTCCCGCAGCAACCCAGATCCGGTGCGGGTTGCTCCCCCGGCGGCGTTCCGTCAGACCGTAGATGTCGGCGTCGGGGCGTCGCCCGATGGCAAGGACCAGCGTGTCCTGCAAGCCGGGGTGAAACAGCACCAGCGTGTCCTTCGTCTCGCGCACCACCGTCACGTCGGACTTGAGGTAGAGCTTGACGATCCGCCAGGCTCCCTGAGCCTCGACCGGGAGGACAAACGCCGCCGCATGGAGAAGCAGGCTCCCGCATATGATGAGGACATACCGCGTCATCGACTGCTCTCGAAGAAATGCCGGATTTGCAGGGTAACAGAAAGGTCGTTGCTGCCGTTGAGCAGGGGTACGTTGCGTTTGAGGCCGGCCATCACCGGCCCGAGATCGTAAGAGAGGCTCAGGCTCACGCCGGCGTTTTGCAGCCGGGCATAGGCCCGGTCGGCCTGGTCGCCCGGATGAAGGGGGTCGCGGACGCCGTTGAAGGCATAGAAGCCCGTCAGATAGGTTCCGATGCCGTTCCACCAGACGCCCGCCCCGGCAATGCCCTGGACGCGCCCGAACCGGTTCACGATGACGCCCGCATAGCCCGAGCGGAAATACGGCATGCCTCGAAGCAATCCCGCTCCGTCAAGGTCGAAGACCACCAGGTTGACGCGCAGGTCGGTGTCGGTGGCGTAGAGCGGCTGGCCGAAGTCGTGCCCGCGCGTGAGACCGAGCCGCCCGTAGCCCTCCAGCCGCATGCGATCCGAAAGCAGGAAGTCGTAGCCTCCGGTGAGCATCAACCCTTGTTCGGGCTTGCTATAGAAAAAGTCCACGCCGTCGTCGACGTGTCCCCGTTCCGTGACCTGGAAAAGGAGGCCGAGCGTCGCCGGGCCGCGTCCGAGCGTCAAGGCCACGTTATGCCGGTAAAGGGACGGCTCAAAGGTTTCCACCTTCAGGGTCGATCCCGTGATGGCCATGAAGGAGTAACGAATCGTCAGGTCGTCGAGCAACTGGGCCTTCACCGGCTTCCCTGCCGAAAACGCGGAGAGAAACAACACCGGCAAAAGCACACGACGAAGCCGTACGCGACGCGCGAAAAAGATCATATCCAGCCTGCTTCCAAAACGGAAAGGCGTCCCGGCCTCTGCTGCGCCGCACCGGAAGTACGACGTGATCCGCGGCATACCATCCCAGACGTGCCGGACCAACCTTTTTAGAATGTGCCCGCCCCGAGTCTATGTCATCGCACAAGAGGCGGCGTTACGATTTCGTTACATTGTATCGTCTCAAAATTTTACATGTTAAGCACCCGGGCAACATCAAAAAGTGCGGCGCACCATACGAGCGCGATGCCGGATTTTCCCGTATGCGTCTTACGCCGGATCTTCGCCCGAGCGATCCGGCAAGCCTCGAATCCCGCCGCCCGCGCTTCCGCTGCCGCATCGCCCTCGAAGCCGCCTGTTTAGCGTCGACCCGTCGGCGCCTCGGCAACGCCTGAACCCTCGACGCCCCGCCGCGCCAGCGCCGACGGAGACTGACCGTACGCGTTCCGGTACAGACGCGCAAAGTACCCCTGATTGCCGAACCCCACCGCCTGCGACGCCTCCCGAACCGTCCTCACCTGCCCCCCTTCGAGCATCTGCCGCGCGCGATCCAGTCGAACCCGGCGGATGTACGCCGCCGGAGCGTGACCCGTCATCTCCCGCATACGACGCTCCAGCGCGCGCTTGCTCACGCACAGCGCTTCGGCCAGCGCCGCTACGTTGAACCCCCGCTCCGACACGCGCTCCTCGATCACCGCCTGCGCCCGCGTCAGGAACGCCGCCGCCTCCGAGGGCAACTCCAGCGCGCGCGCCGTCACGCTTACCTGCTCCGGGCCGAAGGCACGCCGCATCGCGCGGCGCATCGCGATCAGGTTGGCGATACGGCCTTCGAGCTCCGCCATGTGGAACGGCTTGGCCAGGTAGTCGTCGGCCTGCGCGCCGAGCCCCTTGAGACGATCCTCCGTGCCCGCACGGGCCGTCAGCAAAAGCACCGGCACCGTGCGCAGCGCCTCCTCCCGCTTGAGCGCCCGCAGCAGCGCAAAGCCGTCCATGCGCGGCATCATCACGTCGCTCACCACCAGCTCCGGACGCTCCGAGCGCGCCTTCTCCAGGCCCTGCCGCCCGTCTTCGGCTTCGACGACCCGGTAGCGCTTGCGCAGGTGCTCGCGCAGGTACGCCCGCAACTCCGCGTTGTCCTCCACCACGAGCACCGTCGCCGCACGCGACGGGACGGCAGACGCCTCGTCTTCCGCAGCGGCCTCCGGCCGGCCATCGCCGCCGAGAGGAACGTCGCCGCCGAGAGGAACGTCGCCGGCAGGGGAAACCTCCGAGGCTTCCGAGGACAGCCCTCCCGCTTCGACCACTTCCTCGTCGGAGAGGTGCGCCCGGCCCAGCGGAAGGCTCACCGTGAACGTCGCCCCTTCGCCCTCGGCGCTCTCCACCACGATCCCGCCTCCGTGAAGCTCGACGAGTTCCTTGACCAGCGCCAGACCCACACCCATCCCCCCGAAACGTCGCGTCGAGGACGTGTCGACCTGATAGAACCGCTCGAACACCTTCGGCAATTCCGACGACGGAATGCCCATCCCGGTATCGGTCACGCGGACCGTAGCGAAGGCTCCCGCGCCGGACTCGTCCTCGACCCCCGATGGGGCTTCGAGCGCCACCGTCACACGCCCCCCGGCTTCGGTGAACTTGAGCGCGTTGCCGAGCAGGTTCGTGACCACCTTCTCCAGCTTGTCCGCGTCGAAGTACACCGGAAGCTCCCGGCCCGCGCCCTCATACGTGAGCGTGATCCCCTGCTTGTGGGCGAGCGAGGAGAAGAGGCCCGTGAGGCGGCGGAGGAAGGCGTCGAGCTCGTGACGGGAGGCGGCCAGACGCATCCGGCTCGACTGCAGACGCGACAGGTCGAGCAACTCCTCGACCAGACGCTGCAGACGCCGCGTCTGCGAGAGCGACGCCTCGAGGTGGCGACGG
>JALSSK010000222.1 GCA_026984335.1 Rhodothermales bacterium | reverse complement strand
CGACCTGAACGCGCGCCCCGCCCCGCATCAGGTGCACGTAACTCCCGATGGTGCCGTCCGGGTGCCGGATCTTGATGCGGTTCGCCTTGCGCTTGAACCGCTCCTCGACGCCGCCTTCGGAGAACGTGTCGAGCACTTCGATGACGAGCCCCTCGCGGGCGGCGAGCACGGGCGTCCCCTCCGGCATGTTCCAGTCGATGGCATACTCGCCGGCGTGGCTGAAGGCTCCGTCGTAGCCCTGACCGACGAGGTGCGCCGTGCCGGGCGCGTACGGGAGTTCGTACACGTACGCGTCGTCGTGCCGGGCCGTGAGGCTGCCGAAGACCCACTGCATGTCGAACCGGTAGCTCCATCCGGCCTCGGGTTCGGCGGCGAAGAGCCGAAGCGCGCGGGTTCGGCGGCGCCCGGGGAACGTGGCGGCATACGGCAGAGACACGCTCGGGCGCAGGTTCTCGATCTCCATCGTGAAGCGCACCGTCACCTCGGCGACGTGGCGGTTCTCGACGAAGACGTCCACCGTGTCGCCGTGCTGTATGCTCTCGACGCAGAACACGCCGTCATAGCAGTCCTTTTGCGCACGGGCCGGCAGTGCGAGCATGAGCGCGAGCGCCGTCGGGAGCACGGCAACCCTCGGGGAAAGGAGCGTTCGGATTCGATGCATGCCGTCGGGGAGGGCCGGAATCGTGCCGTCGGGGGCTTCGTCGTCATGGGAAAAGCGTCGCGGCCGGGAGGCGGGGGCGCTCCGAAGGTGCGCCCCGGCTGTCCGGCGCGTCGGGTGGCGCACGACGCGCCGGGCGTTCACACCCAGTGCGCGACGGCCTTTCGGAACGCCCGGATGTTCTCCGCCACCGGCCCGCCGAAGACGGCGCTTCCGGCCACGATGACGTCTGCGCCCGCCTCCACGACGGCGCGCACATTGCCCGGCTTGATGCCGCCGTCCACTTCGAGGAGGGCGCTCGAGCCGCCGGCGTCGAGCATCCGGCGGAGGCGGCGGATCTTCGCGGTGCTCTGCGGGATGTACGCCTGCCCGCCGAAGCCGGGATTGACCGACATGACGAGCGCGAGGTCCACGTCCGGGAGGATCTCTTCGAGCGTCACGAGGGGCGTGGCCGGGTTGAGCGTCACGCCCGCCTTCACCCCGCACGCCCGGATCTGCTGCACGGTGCGGTGGAGGTGCGGGCACGTCTCGACGTGCACCGTGAGCACGTCCGCGCCCGCCTCGGCGAAGGCCTCGACGTAGCGTTCGGGCTGCTCGATCATCAGGTGGACGTCGAGCGGCGCGCCGGTCTCGTTGGCCAGCGGGCGAAGGGCGCGGACGATGAGCGGGCCGATGGTGAGGTTCGGGACGAAGCGCCCGTCCATCACGTCCACGTGCAGCCAGTCGGCTCCGGCCTCGAGGGCCTCGCGGCAGTGCGCTTCGAGGCGGGTGAAGTCGGCGGAGAGGATCGACGGGGCGAGGATCATGCGGGCGCGCGTCAGAAAATCGCCACGGCGAGGGCGATGAGGAGGGCGTTGACGAGCCCGAGCGGGAGGAGGTACTTCCACCCGAGCGTCATCAGCTGATTGTATTTGAAACGCGGGAGCGTCCACCGCACCCAGATGAAGAGGTAGGCGAAGAACGCCGCCTTCAGAAACAGCGAGCCGAACTGAAGCAGGCCCAGGAGCACGCTCCCGTCGAGCGAGGGGAACGCTTTCAGGAGCAGGGGCTCGAACGGCACCAGGTAGCCGCCGAAGAAGAGCGTCGCGATGACGAACGAGGCGACGAACAGGTTGACGTATTCGGCGAGGAAGAACATGCCGAACTTCATCCCGCTGTATTCGGTGTGATAGCCGCCGACGAGCTCCTGTTCGGCTTCCGGAAGGTCGAAGGGCGTGCGGTTCGTCTCGGCGAAGGCGGTCACGATGAAGATGATCGCGCCGAGGGGGTTGCGGAAGACGTTCCATCCGAAGAGGGCCCAGCCGCCGCTCTGATCCTCGACGATGGTCGTGAGGTTGAACGAGCCGGCCAGGAGGACCACCGAGACCACGGCCAGCCCCATCGAAAGCTCGTACGAGATCATCTGCGCCGAAGAGCGAAGCCCGCCGAGGAGCGAGTACTTGCTGTTCGAGCTCCACCCGGCCAGCGTCACGCCGTAGACGCTGATCGACGTCAGCGCCAGGATCACGAGCACCCCCACGTCGAGGTCGGCAATGACCACGCCGCGCGCGAAGGGAATCACCGCCGGGACCGTCATGGCAATGAACACCATCAGCCACGGGGCCAGTGAATGCACGAACGGGCTGGCCGCCAGCGGAACGATGTTCTCCTTGAAGATGAGCTTCAGCACGTCGGCAAACGGCTGGAGAAAGCCCGCCGGCCCCACCCGGTTCGGCCCCGGACGGTTCTGCATGTACGCCGAAACCTTCCGCTCGGCATAGACCAGCACCGAAGCCGAGATCAGGAAAAAGTTGATGATGCCGAACGCGATCAGCGCGATCCAGTACAGCGGCAGGTTCATCGCGGATACCAGACGGTGGGAAAGGTGAGACGGAGGGGCGTGCCGGAGACGGCAAAGACGGAGTTTTACACGCCGCCCCAATCTAGTTTTCCCGGCGGTCGCATGCAACTTAGGGAAGGGCCCCTCGTTCAGGCAAAACGCCCCGGAGAGAGGTTTTAAGCAAGAGTTCATCAACCCCGGCAGCCGGAAAAAATCGGGCCGGGGCGCGGACGGATGCCTTTCTTCCTTTACATGACGGCGGGCCGTTCATAGCTTCTCCGCCGGCTCGGAGAGAACCCCCGTGATCGTTTATCCAAAGCGTGAAGATCCATGGCACAGAGACTCGGAATCGGCAGGTGGCTGCTTTTCGCGGCCCTTTTGGGAATGGGATGCACCTCCGCTCGCTCGCAGAGTATGACGACGACGGAGCCCGCCTCCGGCGGAGGTATGTTCTCGGAACGGGTGCTTCCGGTGTTGAAGACGAAGTTCGCCCCGCTTCTGGCCGAAGAGAAAGGGCTGCGCCTCGATTCGTGGGAGACCCTCATCGCGGGCTCGGACTACGGCGAGG
>JALSSK010000221.1 GCA_026984335.1 Rhodothermales bacterium | reverse complement strand
CTCTTCGACATGTACCTCAGCGACTGGGACCGCCACCGCGACCAGTGGCGATGGGCCGCCTTCGAACCCTACGAACTGGACCCCGCCCTCGAAGGCGAGGCGCGCACCGAAGGGAAGGTCTACCGCCCCATTCCCCGCGATCGCGACTGGGCCTTCAACCGCATGGACGGCCTCTTCCCATGGCTCCTCGAAAGCCGCTATTTCGAGCCTAAATTTCAGGATTTCGATGAGGACTACGGGTATCTGAAGGGACTCAACCAGAACGGCCTCGAACAGGATCGGCGCTTCGCCGCAGCGCTCACCCGAGAGGACTGGGTCGCCGTCGCCGAGGACATGAAGGCCCGCCTGACGGACGACGTGATCGACGCGGCCCTCCACCGATGGCCCGGACCGATTCGCGACCTCTATGCGGAGGAATACCGCCGCAAGCTCCGCATCCGGCGCGACCGGCTGCCCGAGGTGGCCGAGCGTTATTACGAGATCCTTGCCGGGACGGTGGACGTGGTGGGAAGCCACAAGCACGAGCGCTTCGAGGTGACGCGCCGCAACGACCGCGAAACGGAGGTCACCGTGTTCAAGACGACGAAGGAGGGCCTCGTCCGAAAACCCATTTTCCACCGCGTCTTCTTCACCTCGGAGACCGACGAGATCCGGCTGTACGGCCTCGGCGGAGACGATCACTTCGTGGTGACGGGCGCAGCGAAGCGCGGCATCCGCGTCATCGCCGTGGGGGGGCCGGGGCGCGACACCCTCATCGACCGCTCCCGCGTGGACGGCCGGAGCCGCATGACGCACTTCTTCGACACGAAGGCGGGCGCGCGCTTCTCGCCCGGCCCCGAGACGCGCGTCCACGCCTCCGACGACGCCGCCGTCAACCGATACGACCCCTTCGCCTTCCGCTTCGACGAGGCCGTGCCGCAACTGTTCTTCGGAACCAACAAGGACGACGGCCTTTTCCTCGGCGGCGGCGTGAAGATCATGCAGCACGGCTTCCGGAAAACGCCGTATGCAAGCCGCCACACGATCCTCGCCAACTTCGCCGCCTCTACGCAGGCCTTCAACCTCGTCTACCAGGGCCGCTTCACCGGAGCCCTCGGCGCCTTCGACCTCGGCCTCGACGCGCGGGTGCTCTCGCCGAACACCATCCGCAACTTCCTCGGCCTCGGCAACCAGACCCGGCGCGAGGACGAGACCGAGTTCTCCTTTTATCAGGCCCGGCTCAGCCAGGCCACCCTCGCGCCGACGCTCCGACGACGCGCCACGCACGGCGGCATCGAGCTGGCCTTCGGCCCGACGCTCGAGTTCACGAAGGTGCGGAACGACGAGAACCGCTTCCTCGGGCAGGTCCAGGAAGGCATCTCCAGGGAATCGTTCGAGGACCAGTGGTTCGCCGGGGTCGAGGCGGGGCTTTCACTGGCCATGCTCGACCATGCCGTCAACCCCCGGCAGGGCTTCCGATGGACGAACACCGCCGACCTCAACTTCGGCTTCGCCAACACGACCGATCGCTACGCCCGGCTCGCCTCGGCGTTCTCTTTTTATCTCTCCCCCTCGCTCTCGCCGCAGGTGACCTTCGCCGGACGCCTCGGCGTGGCCCACAACGCCGGCGACTTCCCGTTTTATCACGCCAACACGCTCGGCGGGAAAGACAACCTCCGAGGCTTCCGCAGCACCCGCTTCGCCGGACGGACGGCGTTCTTTCAGAACCTCGAACTTCGCCTCGAACTCCTGCGCTTCTCCACGTACGTCGCGCGGGGGCACGCGGGTCTCCTCGGCTTCCTCGACAACGGCCGCGTGTGGACCGAGGCGGACGACGAGACCGGCGCGTCGCAATCCTTCTTCAAGGGCTACCATCAGGGCTACGGCGGCGGCCTGTGGCTCGACTTCTTCGACCTCTTCATCCTCTCCGCCACCGTCGATGCTTCCCGCGAAGAGACGCTCTTCAGCCTGCGCTTCGGGTTCTTGTACTGAGGCGCCGGGGCGTTCCAACGTTCAACCGTCCAGACGCTCCACCCGGAAGAGCGCCTGCCGGTGCACCCACCGCCCGCGTCTTCGCTCGGAGACAACCACCGCGCCGAGTTCGGCGAAGAGGGCGCGCCATCCGGCGACGGTGCGGAAGTGCAGGTGCTCTTCCTGCCCGCGCATGATCCCGCCGGAGCGGAGGCGGTTCGCCAGCGTGTCGAGGAGGGTGAGCAGGCGGCGGTCCCGGTCCTTCTCGTAGACCGACTCGGCGACGATCACGCCGCTCCGCGACACCCGGAGCGCTTCGTGGAACACCGCCTCCGGGTCCTCGCTGTGATGGAGCACGAAGTACAGCATCGTCACGTCGAAGGCGTCGTCGGGGAAGGGCAGGCGGCGGCCGTCGTACAGGGTGTGTGGAAGCGCCGTGCGGTTCATGTCCACGACGTCGGCGAGGTGGACGCGCGCGCCGAGCTCGCGCACGGCGGCTTCGCCCACGTACCCCTCCCCCGCGCCGAGGTCGAGCACGGAGAGGGGGCGATCGGACGGGAAGAAGTCGCGGACGGCGGCGAGCTTGCGCTTCGCCCGAAGGCGCTGAAGCCACTGAAGCGGCGCGTCGGCGTACCGCACGGCGGCGAGCACGGCCCATCCGCCCCAGCTCAGGTTCACGAAGAGCCCGTACGGCCCATCCACGTACAGGAGGTACGTGCCCATGGCTAAAAGACCGAACCAGAACCAGTGCCACGACGGTCGCGGGGCGAGCGTCGTCAGCGCGAGCAGGCCGAGCACGTACCACGGATGCACCGTCGTCGAGCACAGGAAGAACGCCCCCATCGTCCACACGAAGGCGCGGTGGAGCGGCCATCGCCGCCGCCGGTCAACGAAGTACAGCGCCGGAAGCGCGGCGAGGAAGACGAGGCGAAAGGCCGGACCGAGCGTTTTGCTCCAGTCGTCTCCGGTGGCGAGGAGGAAGAGTTTTTTCACCGCATAATACGGCCCCGCGTTGAACTCGAAGTACCGCACGTACAGGTCGAGCGAGGCCATGATGTGCCCGGGGAGGCTCGGATCGGCATACGGGACGAGCAGCAG
>JALSSK010000220.1 GCA_026984335.1 Rhodothermales bacterium | reverse complement strand
TCTCGCCGAAGTTCGACCTCATCCTGGCCGCACGGGGAGATTATAACAACGTCGTCGAGACGTTCCAGGTCTCGCCGCGCGCCGGACTGGTTTTCAAGCCGACGAACGCGCACACCTTCCGCGCCACGTACAACCGCGCCTTCTCCTCGCCCGGCACCAACTCGCTCTTCCTCGACATCGTGGCGGGGCAATTGCCGGGCACGGACATCATCATTCGCGGGCGCGGGGCCGCCAACGGCTTCACGTGGGAGCGCAACCCGGACTTCGCCGCCTTCGCGGGCACGGACCTCGTCGCTTCGAGCCTGAACCCGGCGGCCCTCGGCGCTCCTCAGCCGGTAGGCCTCCCGCTCGACGCCACGTACGCGGCGCTCTATCAGGGCCTGGCCGCCATCCCGGCGGACCAACTGGCGCTCCTGCTTCAGTCCCAGGGCATCCCCGTCGACGCCGCCACGGCGGCCGCGCTCGTGGGCCTGCTCAACCCTCAGTTGACGCAGGTGCAGGGCTTCTCGCGCGGCGCGATGGCCAAGCTCAACCTGAGCACGCTCGGATTCGATCCCGTCTCCGACCTCGCCGACATCGCCCCGCTCGATCAGACGATCACGCAGACGGTCGAGGTCGGATACAAAGGCATCTTCAACAACAAGGTCCTCTTCGCCGTGGACGGATACTGGACCCAGAAGAAAGACTTCGTCGGTCCGCTGGCGATGGAGACGCCGTTCGTGCTCGTGCCCACCCTCAGCAGCGACCTCACGGCGGCGCTCACCAACGGCATCTCGAACAACGCGGTGCTGGCCGGGACGCTGGCCGCTTTCGGGCTTTCTCCCGAAGCCGTGGCGGGGCTGATCGTCGGGCTTGCCGGGAGCCAGCTGCCGGACGCCTCGACGCCGGTCGCCATCGTGCAGCCGCGTGAGAACAACCCCGGCATCGGCAAGACGCCGGAGCTGATGCTCTCGTACCGGAACTTCGGGAAGCTGACGTACTGGGGCGTCGACGCTTCGCTTCAGGTGCTGGCAACCAACGAACTGAGCTTCTTCGGCAACCTGTCCGTCGTCAGCGACGACTTCTTCGACAACACGGAGCTGGACGAGACCAACACGAGCCTCTCGCTGGCCCTCAACGCGCCGAAGTTCAAAACCAAGTTCGGGGCCCGGTACGACGGACGGTCCGGCTTCTCGGCCAACGTCGCCGCGCGGTATACGGACAGCTTCCCGGTGCTCTCCGGCCCCTACGTCGGCACCGTGGACAGCTACTTCCTCCTCGACCTCGGCGTCGGCTATGCCTTCTCCGGCGAGATGAAGGGGCTCCGCCTCGACCTTGGTGTGAACAACGTCTTCGACGACTCACACCGCGAGTTCATCGGCGCGCCCAAGCTGGGCCGCATGGCCATCGCGCGGGCCACGTACTCGTTCTGAGACGGCTCCGAGCGGGGCGCCTCCCCTCTCGACCATCCTTCGCGAACCTCCGGGGCACACGCCTCGGAGGTTCGTTGTATTTGTCCATTCTTCAAGCCTGTGCGCGTTGACTCCCACAGGCTGATTCGGTAGCTTCGACAGGGTGATCCCGCCCCTTCATTCCCAATCCACCCACACCCTGAGATTGGCTCCATACCTGCCGGCATCGCACCGGGCGCCCTGTGTGTTTTTGCCCCCAACCCTTTTACCCGTTCTCAAAAATGACCGTGCCTTCCACGGAAGACGTTCAGGTCCCCGATGGGGAATCCTTACGGGAACAGGGGCTGGCTTCCCGCATCCGAGGGAAGGACGTGGCGCCATCCCGGCGAAGAGCCGTCATGAGGCATGCCGAAGGACGCCCTTTCCGTTGGCGGAACCCGGCGAATCGACCGGGGCGGGTATCCGGAATGTCTTCGTCCCCGTGATCTTTAACGCATGATGCGCACCGCCGCCGCACTCCCGGAGCGCATCCGGAGTGGGGCCCGGCGAGGCGGATACGCTCCATCAAGCCTATGTTTTCCGATTTTCTGCCGCTGCTCATCACCATGCTGATCGCCGGCGGGCTGGCCTTCACGCTGCTCAAAGCCGCCGAGCTGCTCGGTCCGAAGCGCCCCAACTACACGAAGCTGCGCGCTTATGAGAGCGGGATGGACCCCATCGGCTCGGCGCGCGAGCGGTACACGGTCAAATTCTACCTCGTCGCCATGATCTTCATCGTGTTCGACGTGGAAGTGGTCTTTCTCTATCCGTGGGCCGTCAGCTTCCAGGAGTTCCTCGACGCCGGCGTGGGCCTCGGCGTGATCGCCGTGGTGGTGACGTTCATCCTCATCCTCGCCATCGGGTTGCTCTACGACATCAAGAAAGGCGGGCTGGAGTTCGACTGAGCGAGCTACGTCGTTCCGGCGGCGCGCCCTTCGCGCCGAGCGCCTCAGAAACTCCCGGCGGCCCACCCCATTTAACCCGGTCCCCCGTCCTCGACCACCAACCTCATACCCCACAGCGCCATGGGACTCGAATCCGCCCTCGAACAGGATGGCTTTCTCACCACCCGCGTCGACGCCGTCGTCAACTGGGCGCGCTCGAACTCACTGATGCCGATGCCGATGGGGCTGGCCTGTTGCGCCATCGAGATGATGGCCTTTGCCGCTCCGAAATACGATGTGGCTCGTTTCGGAAGCGAAGCCATGCGCTTCTCTCCGCGTCAGGCCGACCTGATGATCGTCGCCGGATGGGTGAGCTACAAGATGGCGCACGCCATCCGCCGCATATGGGATCAGATGGCCGACCCGAAGTGGTGCATCGCCATGGGCGCCTGCGCCTCCTCGGGCGGCATGCACCGGTGCTACGGCGTCGTGCAGGGCTGCGACAACTTCCTGCCGGTCGACGTCTACATCGCCGGATGCCCGCCGCGCCCCGAAGCCGTCATCCACGCGCTGATGGACATTCAGGAGAAGATCCGCAACCAGTATTCCGTCGCGAAGGACTACGCGCACGGCGACCGCCGGCCCGTCGTGGCCCCGGCGCAGCCCCGCCTGCTCGCGCCCGAGGGCGAGCGCCTCGTCACCCCCGAGAACCTGTACCATCAAGAGTAGCGCGACCGGACGCCTCCCCCGAACTTCGAAGCCGACGAACCCATGTCTGACGACGCCCGACCAGCGAACCGGACCTCGACCCACGAGACGCTGAACTTTCACTTTACGCCCGTCGATCCGCCGAAACCCGAGGAAGGCGCGATCAACCCGCACGCGAAGCGGACGACGCACGTGCCCGACGTGGTGGCCGCGCTCAAGGAACGCTTCGGCGCGGACGTGCACGAGGTGACGCTCTACGCCAACGAGCATACCGTGCGCGTGGCGCGCGAGCGCATCGTGGACATCGGCCGCTTCCTCAAGGAAGAGCTCGGCTTCACCTACTTCGTGGACCTCGGCGGCATCGACCGCTTCACCGAGGAGGACCGCTTCGAAATCTTCTACAACCTCGTCAACATCGACGCGGGCAAGCGACTCCGCCTGAAGATCCGCGTGGACGAGGACGAGCCGGTGGCGCCGTCCGTGACCGGCGTCTGGCGCGCGGCCAACTGGCAGGAACGCGAGTGCTGGGACATGTTCGGCATCCGCTTCGAGGGCCATCCGGACCTGCGCCGGATGTACATGCCGGAAGACTTCGAATACCACCCGCTCCGCAAGGAATTCCCCCTGCTCGGCATTCCCGGCTCGCTGCCGTTGCCGCCGCAGGCGCCCGACGCGCCCGTGTCGCTCGACCCCTTCCCCGCCGCGCACGGCTCGAAGCCCATCAAAAGCTACGAGGAGCCCGAGACCGACCTCTCGGAAGAATGACGACGGCAGACGAAGCCACAACCTGAACCCAGAGATTCCGGGCATGAAACCCGTTCAAAGATGAGCCTTCTATCCCAGATTGAGCTAAAGGATCAGTTTCGTTTCTGGCCTCGCCACAACGAGGCGCTCTTCAAACGCCTGGAGAGCAAGCATGCCTGGCTCGAAGAACGCCACCATGCGCCCGAGGACCTGACGCTCGACGCGCTCGACAACGAGATGGTGCTCAACATCGGACCGCAGCACCCCGCCACGCACGGCGTGCTCCGCTGCGCCGTCAAGCTCGACGGAGAGACCATCGACAAGTGCGTGCTCGACCTCGGCTACCTCCACCGGGGCATCGAGAAGGTGGCCGAGGCGAAGACGTATCAGGAGTTCATGCCGTACACCGACCGCATGGACTACCTCTCGCCGTACTCGAACAACGTGGCCTGGTGCCTGGCCGTCGAGAAAATCACCGGCATCGAAGCGCCGGAGCGCGCGCAGTGGATCCGCATGATGATGTGCGAGCTCGCCCGCATCTCGGCGCACCTCCTGTGGATGGGCGTCGGGCTGATGGACGCCGGCGCCGTCTCCGTCTTCCTCTGGACGTTCGAACTCCGCGAGGACCTCTACAATATCTTCGACCACGTCGCGGGCGCGCGCCTGACGGTCTCGCACAGCCGCATCGGCGGCCTCTTCTCCGACGTCACCGACGAGTCGCTGGCGATGATCCGCGCCTTCTGCGACAAGTTCGACGGCGCCATCGAGGGCTGGGAGAAACTCCTCAACCGCAACCGCATCTGGATCGACCGAAACGAGGGCATCGGCATGCTGACCGCCGAGGAGGTCGTCGAACTCGGCATGACCGGCCCGAACCTGCGCGGCTCCGGCGTGCCGTACGACATCCGCCGCTTCGAACCCTATCTCCGATACGAGGAGGTCGACTTCATCATCCCGATCCGCACCGAAGGCGACTCGCTGGCGCGGTACTTCGTGCGCATGGACGAGATGAAGGAGAGCGTCAAGATCGTGCGGCAGTGCCTGGCCCGCATCCCCGAGATCCACGGCCCCATCCGCGTCGACGACGCCAAGCACGCCTATCCCTCCAAGGACGAGGTCTATTACTCGATGGAGGGGCTGATCCACGACTTCCTGTACACGGACACGGGCGTGTGCCCGCCGAAGGGGGTCTGGAGCTACCACGCCATCGAAGCGCCCAAGGGCGAACTCGGCTTCTACATCGAGTCCAACGGCACGGGCAGCCCCGCGCGCGTGCGGATCAACACGCCCAGCTTCACGAACCTGCAGGGGCTCGAATACATGCTCGAAGGCGCGATGATGGGCGACATGGTCATCCTCATCGGCACCATCGACCCCGTGATGGGCGAGGCGGACAAATAGGCCCGGAACCGAGAACGATCCATCCAAAAGCGACACTGGCGCATGGCTGATTTCATCAAACACCCGGAGGTTCCGTTGCCGGACCTCGACCCCGCCCCCTCTTTTTCCGAAGAGGAGCTGGTCTTCACCGAGGAAGAGCGGGCGCAGATCGCCGAATACGTGCGGCGCTATCCCACGGCGGACGGCGCGGTGATGCGGGCGCTGTGGCTGGCGCAGGAGAAGTTCGGCTTCCTCCCGCCCGAGGTCATCCGCCTCGTAGCCGAAACGCTCGGCATCCCGTACGCGCAGGCCTACGGAGTGGCCACGTTCTACACCCAGTACTACAAGCAGAAGAAAGGCCGCTACGTCCTCGACGTGTGCACGAGCTTTTCGTGCCAGCTCTGCGGCGGTTACGACATGCTCCACTATCTCGAAGAGCAGCTCGGCATCCAGAAAGGAGAGACCACCGAGGACGGCCTCTTCACGCTTCAGGAGGTCGAATGCCTGGGCGCGTGCGGCTCCGCTCCGATGCTCCAGGTGACCAACGGCCCGTACGTCTTCAACCTGACCCCCGAGAAGCTCGACGCGCTCCTCGAAGACCTGCGGGCGGGCAAGATGCCGGCTTTCACCTCGGTGACGCTGCCGCAGGACGAGGATGAGATGGGCGGCAACCGCCGCTCCGACGCGCCGCAATCGGCCGTCTACGAGACGCCGCCCGTCGCCCGCACCCTCGAATGATCTTCCCCACCGACGCTTCAACGCTCATCGTTTCACGGATACATGGAAGCAACCAACGGCGCACCTCAGACGAAAGCCGGCGACTGGCGCTCCTACGAGCGGGTCCTTTTGCCGCCCGTCAGAGACCTGCACAAAATCGACGTTTACGAGCAGCACGGCGGCTATGAAGCGCTCCGCGAGGCCCTCACGTCCGACCGGTGGGACCCGAAATCGGTCACGGACGAGGTGAAGGCGAGCGGCCTGCGCGGACGCGGCGGCGCGGGGTTCCCCACCGGCCTGAAGTGGAGCTTCATGCCGCCCGTCGATCCGGACGTGCCCCGTTTCCTGTGCTGCAACGGCGACGAGAGCGAGCCCGGCACGTTCAAGGACCGACAGCTCATGGAGTACAACCCGCACCTCGTCTTCGAGGGCATGCTCCTGGCCTGTTACGCCATCTCGGCCAAAGCCGGTTATCTCTACGTGCGGGGCGAATACGCCGACTGGATCTCGCACATGGAGCGGGAACTGGAGAACGCCTACGCGAAGGGGTACGTCGGCGAGAACATCATGGGCTCCGGCTTCTCGTGCGAGCTCATCATCCACAAGGGCGCGGGCGCGTACATCTGCGGCGAGGAATCGAGCCTGATGGAGAGCCTCGAAGGCAAGCGCGCCTATCCGCGCATCAAGCCCCCTTTCCCGGCGCAGCGGGGCATCTGGGGTTACCCGACGACGATCAACAACGTGGAGACGCTCGCGTGTGTGCCGCTCATCCTCCGGCGGGGCGGCGCGTGGTATGCGAAGATCGGCGCGCAACGGCATCCCGGGCCGGTGCTCTACGGCATCTCCGGCCACGTGAACCGGCCCGGCGTGTATGAATACCCGACCGGCATGCTCATCTCCGACCTCATCTATGAGGTGGCCGGCGGCATGCGGGGCGGCAAGAAGCTCAAGGCCGTCGTCCCCGGCGGAAGCTCGACGCCCATCCTCCGGGCCGACATGATCGACGGGGTGACGATGGACGCCGAGACGCTCCGCGACGCCGGCTCGATGATGGGCACCGGCGGCATGCTCGTCATGGACGAAGACACCGACATCGTCTCCTGGCTCCGCCGCGTGACCCACTTTTACCACCACGAAAGCTGCGGGCAGTGCACGCCGTGCCGCGAGGGCGCCGGCTGGCTCGAAAACATCGTCACCCGCATCGACGAAGGCGAAGGCCGGCTCCGCGACCTCGACCTGCTCATCGATCTGTGCTCGCAGATGGAAGGCCGGACGGTCTGCGCCCTCGCCGACGCCGCCGCCTGGCCCGTACGGTACACCGTCACCCGTTTCCGCGACGAGTTCGAAGCCCGATGCCGACCCAGCCTTGTGGCTGCCGGATGACCCCGTGCCCCACCCTTTCCCGCTTTCCGCATACGCAACCGTGCCATGCCTAAAGTCACGATAGACCATCAGGTTTACGAATTCGAGGGCCGCCCGAAGGCGCTCCAGTTTTGCCTCGACCACGGCATCGAACTGCCCCATTTCTGTTATCACCCGGCCATGTCGATCCCGGCGAACTGCCGCGAGTGCCTCATCGAAGTGGGCATGCCCGCCATCGACCGCGAGACCCGGCAGCCGAAGCTCGACAAGGACGGCAACCCGGTCATCCGGTTCATGCCGAAGCTCATGACGAGTTGCTCGCAAGACCTGGCCGACGGCATGGTCATCCGGACGCACCGGACGAGCGAGAAGGTGGCGCGCGCCCAGCAGGACACCCTCGAATTCCTCCTCATCAACCACCCGCTCGACTGCCCGATCTGCGACCAGGCCGGCCACTGCCCCCTCCAGATTCAGGCCTACAAATACGGCCCGGAAGGATCACGCTTCGAGTTTCGGAAGGTGCGCAAGCCCAAACACATCAAGCTCGGCCCCCGCGTCATGCTCGACGGCGAGCGGTGCATCAACTGCACCCGGTGTGTGCGCTTCACCGACGAGATCTCGAAAAGCCGGCAACTCACCATCATCGAGCGCGGCGTGCGCAACTATCCGATCACCCCGCCCGGCGTGACGTTCGACGACCCGTATTCGATGAACGTCATCGACATCTGCCCCGTCGGCGCGCTCACCTCCATCGACTTCCGGTTCAAGGCGCGCATCTGGGAAATGTCGAGCGCTCCGTCGATCACGACGACCAATGCGAAGGGCTCGAACTGCCACTACTGGGTCAAGGACAACCTCGTGCTCCGCATCACGGCGCGGCCCAATGCGGCGGTCAATGACTACTGGCTGCCCGACGAAGACCGGCTCGACTATCACCGCTTCAATGAGAACCGCCCGGACGGTCCCCGCATCGACGGCCGGCCGGCGACGTGGGACGAGGCGTATGCGCGCGCCGCCGAAGTGCTCCGCTCGGTCCCGGGCGAAGGCATCCTCTTCCTCGGCTCGGCCCACGCGACGGTCGAGGACAACTACCTCCTGACGAAGCTTGCGAAGGCGCTCGGAGCCGACGTCCCGCGCTATATCCCGCACGTCGAGCCCGGCCACGGCGACGGCTGGCTCCGCACGGACGACCGCACGCCGAACGCAGAGGGCTGCCGTCGCCTCGGCATCGAACCCGTCGACGAGGCAATGATCCGGGCGAAAATGGAGGCGGGCGAGATCAAGGCGGTGTACGCGCTCGAAGACGACCCCGTGGCCGCCGGCCTCTTCTCCGCCGAAGCGCTCGCGAACGTGCCCGTCATCCTCCACCCCTATCACACGACGAACGAGACGCTCCCCGTGACCGACGTGGCGCTCCCGGCGGCGATGGTCGTCGAGACCGTCGGCACGTACGTCAACTGCGACGGGCACGCGCAGCGGGTGCGCCCGGCCAAAGCTATCCGCGACGTCAACCGGACGCTGGTCCTGGAGATGGACAAGGGCCGTCCCGACAAGCACGGCACCCCCTTCGACCGGTGGCATCACGAAGATCATCAGGTCAATTGCCGCCCCTCGTGGGTCAGCCTTCCCGCCGTGGCCCAAAAGGCCGGCCATCCGATGCCATACAAAGGTCCGAAATACATCATGGCCGAACTTGCCCGGACAGACCCGGCCTTCTCCGGCGCGACGTACGAGGCAATGGGTCTTTCCGGCGTCCGGCTCGAATCCGTCGGCGAGGCGGTCTGACGCCGAGGTCGCGATGGAAGCGTCTACCGAAGAGCGCACCGTCCTGCCGGCGGCGTTGGTGGCGCGCCGGGCGTAAGGGACCGGCCCTCACCGCATCAAACTGCCCATGCCCCCTCCCGCCCGGTGGTTCATCAAGACGGCCTTCGTCTTTCTCGTGATTGCCCTGGGCTTCGGCGCGGCGCTCGCGGTGCGGACGGGCGCTCCGGCCGGGTTCTGGCGTCCGGCGGTGGTGCACCTCTTTGTGGTCGGCTGGCTGACGCAGTTGATCTTCGGCGTCGCGTACTGGCTCTTCCCCCGGCATTCTCGGGAACGCCCGTACGGGCCGACCGGCCTCGCGTGGGCCGCCTACGGCCTGCTGAACCTGGGGCTGGCGCTGCGCGCCGTGGCCGAGCCGGGCCTCTCGCTGTGGGCGTGGGACGGATGGCGCGCGCTGCTGACCGCCTCTGCAGTGATGCAGACGCTGGGCGTGCTGGCCTTTGCCGTGTATCTCTGGCCGCGCATCAAGACGAGGTAGCCCCGATGCATCCCCTCAGCCGCCTGATCTGTCGCACCGCCGTCGTCTATCTGGCGGCAGGCGCCGTGCTGGGCGGATGCCTGCTCACGGCGAAAGCCCTGGCGACCTTTCCAAGCCTCTGGCGGCTGCGCCCCCTGCACGTCGAATGGCTGGCCGTAGGATGGATGACCCAGCTCGCGATGGGCGTGGCCTTCTGGATCTTCCCGCGTCGCGGCAGCGCGTCCCGCGAAGGCCGGATGCGGGCGGCGTTCGTTCTGCTGAACGTGGGCCTGGCGCTGGTCACGCTCGGAACACTCGCGTCGTGGAACGCCCTCGTGACGGCGGGAAGGCTCGCCGAGATGAGCGCGGCGCCGGCATTCGTCTCGGCCGTCGGACCCCGCGTGCGGGCCATCGGAACGCACGGGAAAGCACCGAAAAGCCTGAGGAAAGGCTAACCCCCCGACGCTCGGCCTGAGCCGGAGCATCGCCCGAACGGCGCATCGCCTCACCGAACGCCGTGCCTCTTCGCCCACCGACGGAGTTCCTCTCGGGCTTTTTCCGAGAGATGGTTCGGCACCTCGACCTCGACCTCCACGTACAGGTCGCCGCGCCCGCGCGCGGTCCGCACGCCCTGACCACGCAGCCGGAGGATGTGTCCCGGCTGCGTCCCGGCGGGGATCGTGACGCGGACGGTCTGTCCGTACACGTCCCGAATCCGGCGTTCCGTGCCGAGCATGGCCTCCACGGCGGAGACCGTCTCGCGTGTATACAGGTCGTCGCCCTCGCGGTGGAAGCGCGGATGCGGCTCGACCTCGAGGGTCACGTACAGGTCGCCGCGCGCGCCGGCTGCGCCGCGTTCCCCACGCCCGCGCAGCCGGATCGTCGTGCCCGAAGTCGCGCCCTCGGGCACGGTCACGCGCACCGTCTCCCCGTCGGGGAGGGTAAGCAGTTGCGTCCCTCCACGCAGGGCTTCCTCGAAGGTCAGGCGCACGACGGCCCGCACGTCGCGGCCCGGGCGTGCGCGTCGGCGACGCAGGGGTTCGGCAAAAGGCTCTTCGCCGCCGAAGAAGCGGCTGAAGAGGTCGTGCACCCCGCCGAAGCCCGGCTCCCCGAAATCGAACGCCGAGCCGCCGAAGCCCCGCTCGAAGCCGCCGGGCGCGGGGCCAAACGGCTCGGCAAAGGGCGCGCCGCCGAAGGCGCGACCGGCGAACGGCGCCTTCCGAAGACGGTCGTATTCGCGCCGGCGTGCTTCGTCGGTCAGCACCTCATAGGCTTCCTGGATCTCCTTGAAGCGCTCCTCCGCTTCGTGATCGTTCGGATTGCGATCCGGGTGATACCGTCGGGCGAGCTTTCGATAGGCTTTCTTGATCTCCTCCTCGGAAGCGCCCTCGGCCACCCCGAGCACGGCATAATAGTCTTTCACCACCGCCTCCATCCTGCAGACTCACCCCCGTATGTGAACTTGATGCAAGAGCTGCCCCGACGCGAACAAGCCCCACACCGACCGGGGCCGGGCAGGGCTTGCATGGTTCATCCCCGTATCGGGTGTGCATCGGAAGCAGGCCGTCGCTTACGAGACCTTGATCCGCTTCGGACGGCGCTCCTCTGCTTTAGGCGCCTCGATCGTCAACACGCCGTTTCTGAAATGCGCCTTGATCCGGTCCGGCAAAATCATGTTGCCGAGGTTGAACGACCGGTAGAAGCGTCCGTACCAGCGTTCGAGGCGATGCACGCGGTCATGGGAACCCTCATGCTCGCTTTTGCGCTCGCCGCTGACGGTCAGCCGGCCGTTCTCGAACGTGATCTGCACCTCATCTTTCTTCAAGCCCGGAAGGTCCATCCGGATCAGAAAAGCATCGTCGCGCTCGGACACATCCGCAGCGGGCAACCAGGCCGCCGGCGCCTCCGCTTCCGCCTCACCGGCGCGACCAAAGAACTCGTCGAAGAGGCGCGCCGCTTCGCGTTCCAACACCGTCAGATCCCGCACGGGGCTATATCGCGTCAGGGTCGTCATGGCGAATTACCTCCTTGATCTTTGTGGATGAAAACTCGCGTGACTGCTGCGTCGCCGAAGCGTTCGGCGCGCGCATCCCCCTTTATACAAACCCGATGCCATCTCACAAAATGAGCCACTTTGACCCATTCCGGGTACTTTTTGACAGACGAGCCTCGGCCAATCATGCAGAGCCGCAGACCGCGCGCGCCCTCGTGAGGGGATGCCGCAGCGCCCGGCGCGGGATCGTCTCCCGGCTTTTTCTCAGTCGCCCCGCCCGTAATCCTGCATGTAGATGTCCTGAATCAAGGCGTTCTCCGCCGCCTCATGCTTTTTGAAGAGCTCGAGCAGTTCATGGATCCGCTGGCGGATACGCGCGACCTGCGTGGGGCTCGGATGATCGAACCCCTTGATCGTAGCGATGATGTGGTTCAGGTCGGCGATGATCTTCCGATGATCCTCCTGGAGATTTTCGAGCCGGAAAGCGTACTGCGGCGCGAGATGCATGACGTCCTGCATGTACCCGCCTTCCTCTTCGAGGTCGAAATGCTTCTGCAGCTGATTCTGAAAATCACGCAGCCGCAGGAGAAAGTCGAGTTTCCACTGTAAGAACTTCTCCGGGGCGATCTCTCCTTCCAGTTCGGCAACCAGTGCTTCCATGCACGCGCGGAGTTGTTTGTGATCCTCTTCGATGCGTGCGGCGATGTCTTCTTCCTGATTATACATGGCCTTTCCTCGTTGCTGAATGGATGCGACGCGTCTCCTGTGCTTCGAAATATAATGACGGGCACGGCCCCTGTTCCCTGCTGCCGAGGAATGTGCCCGACTTCCTGTGGCGAAAAACCTTACGTCGTTCGGCGGAGCGCCAAGAGCAGCCCCTGCCCTGACCCACGGGATCCCATGGATCCGAGGCCCGAGCGAGGGCTATCGGGAGGCGTCGTGCCCCTTCGTCCCCGCTTCGGGGGAAGGCGCTTTGTGCGCGAAGGCCCCGCGCGGGACAGGCTCGACCTGCGCCCGTTCCCGGTGATAGTCCCCGGCCACGGCGCGCAGTTTCTCGCACGCCAGCGCCACCGTGCGGTCGTCGCAGGCAAACGAGAGGCGGAAGTGTCCCGGTCGGCCGAACGCCGAGCCGGGGACGACGAGCAGAAGATGCTCCCGGGCCCGGCGGATAAACGCTTCCTCCGGGCCGAGCGTCTGCGGGAAGATATAGAACGCGCCTTCCGGCTTTACGTACGTATACCCGCTCTCGTCGAGCGCGGCGCACAGCTTCTCGCGTTTTGCGGCGTAGTGCCCGGTCTCCACCTCCGCCTCGACGGCCTCGGCGACGGCGCGCTGCATGAGGGCCGGCGCATTGACGAAACCGAGCGTGCGGTTCGTCATCGCCAGCGCGTCGAGAAGCGCGTCCCGGTCCTCCCCCATCGCCGCCGGGTTGACGGCCACGTATCCGATGCGCTCTCCGGCAATGTTGAACGACTTCGACCACGAATAGCACATGAAGCTGTTCGGATACACCGTCGCGGGTGAGACGAATGCCGTGTCGTCGAAGAGCAGTTCGCGGTACGGCTCGTCGGAGATGAGGGCGATCGCTCGTCCGTGTTCATGGGCTTTCCGAAGCAGCATCTCCGCCAGCGCTTCGAGCGAGGCACGGTCATAGACGCGCCCCGAGGGGTTGTTCGGCGCGTTGAGCATCACCGCCTTCGTGCGCCGCGTCACGGCGGCGGCGACGGCCTCGACGTCGAGGCTGAAGTCTTCGTTCGTATCGACGAGCGCCATCTGCCCGCCGTGGTTGTCGATGTAGAAGCGGTACTCGACGAAGTACGGGCGCAGGACGATCACCTCATCGCCGGGATCGAGGATGGTTTTGAGCACGACGTTGATCGCGCCGGCGGCTCCCGTGGTCATCAAAACGTGCCGCGCCTCGGCGTTCTCGAAATACCCGTGCCGGTTGAGATACCCCGCAATCGCTTCGCGCACGTGCGGGTAGCCGGCGTTGGGCATGTATCCATGCGGGGTCGGTTCCGAGGCCGCCCGCCGGAGCGCCTCCAGGAAGGCCTTCGGCGGCGCGAACTCCGGATTGCCGAGCGAGAGGTCGGCCACGTGCTCCGCCCCGTGCTCCGCCTTCATCGACAACCCTTCGTCAAACATTTTCCGGATGGCTGACCCTGTCTCCATCCGCTCGATCGTCTTCTTCGCTATCATCTTTGCTTTCAATAATATACCCATGCGCTCGCTCCCGCATCTCGCGCCCGGGAGCACGCTCCATGAGAGCCGGCGAAGCTCCTCGTTTCCCCTACCCGACGCGCGAGGTTGCGCGTCCCGTTCCGGCGCGGGGACGCCTCCGGGAGCACGAGCGCCGTCCCCGCCCACCGGGCCCGGAGCATCTCCCTCCCCTTCGCACGCCTGGTCTCAACATACGCCGTCCCTTGCGGAGAGGCTGTCGTCCGATCCCCTTTTTTCGCGGCGAGCATCCTTGACCCGGCGGGTAAGCGCCTCCCCGGCAGCGACCGGAGCGCCTGTGGTTAAACCGACGCTTT